>JBLHVT010000009.1:0-49302 GCA_047628735.1 Glaciecola sp. | reverse complement strand
TACACCTTGGTGTCGATATCCTTCATTGCGGGCAACCCTGTTTCATTCTATGTATTGTTTCGTCTGGCAACGATGGCACCCTTCGTACTTTGGGTCATTGCGTACATGCTCTTTGTCGACGGCGGTAGGATACATTTCAGCGTTTGGTTTGCCATAGCTTATTTTCTAGTCGCCCGAGGCTTAGGTATGGGCCTTTCTTACTTCTATCCGTCGATACTCCAACCGGATATAAATTGGCTTGCCATTCAAGTAATCCCGCAGCTGTTAATGCTGTGCTTTTCCGCACACTCTATCTACTTAGCAATCAATGGCTATAAAAACGATTTGGTAGAACAGCGCAGACAACTACGATTGGTTTTTATTGTCTGTATGGGGACCCTCTTAGTCGCCATAGTTGGCTCCGACTTTATAATCCTGTTCCAACGCTTCACAAATTCAACTTGGTTAACTGGATTGCAGTTCAACACTGCACCCCTTGTTTCTCTTTATATTTTTTTTCTAGCGACGTTGTTTATCATTACTGTTTTTCGACTCAGTAATGAAGCTCACACCCTTATAGCGAGTGAGGCGTCTCACGGAAAAAACAGCGCTACCCTTTTGGAAAAAAATACAACCGTTAAGCCTGAGTTGCTTGAAAGAATTAGAGTGTTAATGGAGGCTGATCGATTTTATGCTCGAACAGGCCTGACCATTTCAGACTTGGCAGACGCCTTATCGATGCAGGAGTACCGAGTCAGGCATTTGATAAATCAACAATTGCAGTATCGAAATTTTAATCAGTTTCTCAACAACTATCGAATTGAAGACGCTGCGAGGAAGCTGCGAGATAAGGAAAACTCAATCTCATGGATCGCTCTCGAAGTCGGCTATGCTTCCCTCTCTGTTTTTAATAAAGCATTTAGAGAGAGGTTTGACATGACTCCTACAATGTATAGAAATACTCCAGCACATACAAAAGATTTAGATAAGGCAGATTAGAACCTTCCAAAAAAAAACCCACTGTGTATGGCACAGTGGGCTTTTTAGTCACTTCCTAATGGATTAGCTACTCAGGAACAAACCCATCTTTTTCTTCGTCAGTGATTTCTTTAATGCTCAGCTTAATTCGGCCACGAGCATCTAGATCTGTCACCTTAACTAAAACATCTTCACCTTCGCTCAAATACTCGGTTACACTTTCAACACGTTCTTGAGAGATTTGAGAAATATGAACTAATCCGTCTTTACCTGGAAGGATTGTTACGAAAGCACCGAAGTCTACGATACGGGCAACTTTACCCATGTACAGTTTACCGACTTCAGCTTCAGCGGTAATAGCATTAACCATATCTAGTGCGGCATCTCTGGATGTAGCATCCTCACCGTAGATTCGAACGTTGCCGTCATCATCGATGTCAATCGACGCGCCAGTTTGCTCAGTAATACCGCGAATAACTGCACCACCTTTACCGATCACGTCGCGAATCTTATCGGGATCAATTTTGATCATGGCCATCGCTGGCGCATTCTCTGATACTGACTCACGAGATACAGAGATAACCTTATTCATTTCACCAAGAATATGAACTCTCGCTGTATTAGCTTGCTCTAGCGCGACTTCCATTATCTCTTCAGTGATTCCCTGAATCTTGATGTCCATTTGCAGTGCAGTAATACCGTCTGATGTACCAGCAACTTTAAAGTCCATATCACCAAGATGATCTTCGTCACCAAGGATGTCGGTTAACACAGCAAAGCGCTCACCTTCTTTGATAAGGCCCATCGCAATTCCGGCTACCGGCGCCTTAATTGGTACACCAGCGTCCATTAACGCGAGACTGCTACCACAAACACTGGCCATTGAACTTGAACCGTTCGATTCAGTTATCTCAGACACAATACGCATTGCATAGGGAAAATCTTCCTCTGCTGGCAATACCGCGGCAATACCGCGACGAGCGAGCTTGCCGTGTCCGATTTCACGGCGCTTAGGTCCGCCCATAAAACCAGCCTCACCTACAGAGTAAGGAGGAAAGTTGTAATGCAACATGAAAGGATCTTTTCGTGAACCACTTAAGTCCTCTACGATTTGAGAATCTCTAAGCGCGCCCAGAGTTGTTACAACCAGTGCTTGAGTTTCCCCGCGAGTGAATAAGGCTGAACCGTGAGCCTTTGGCAAAACGCCTGTTTCCACTTCAATTGCACGAACAGTTTTGGTGTCACGTCCATCGATACGAGGTTCACCGTCGAGGATGCGATTTCGTACTGTGCTTTTTTCAAGCTTACCAAACACACCTTTAACGTCGCTGCTGCTAATACCGGCTTCTTCGTCAGCGATCTGTTCAACAGCTTCATTCTTCAGTTGACCGAGACGCTCGTAGCGCTCCATCTTGTCAGAAATCTGATACGCCTCAGTAACAGTAGCCGCGAATTTTTCAGCAACCGCAGACTTTAATGATTCGTTTTCTGCCTCAGGTTCCCAATTCCACATTGGCTTGCCGGCTTCAGCTTTCAACTCGTTGATCGCCTTAATAACAACTTGCATTTCCTGATGAGCGAAAAGAACACCACCTAACATTTGATCTTCTGTTAGCTCTTTTGCTTCTGACTCAACCATCAAAATAGCTGACTCAGTTCCTGCAACAACCATGTCCAGCAGAGATGATTCCAGTGCGGAATGAGTTGGATTTAAAGAATAGCCATTTTCGTGATCGTAACCTACACGCGCGCAACCAATTGGCTCCGCAAACGGAATGCCAGAGATTGCCAATGCTGCTGATGCGCCAATCATTGCAGGCACATCTGGGTCAATGTCCTTGTCCGCTGAAATCACAGTACAAATAACTTGTACTTCATTCATGAAGCCTTTTGGAAATAGTGGACGAATAGGCCTATCGATCAATCGTGATGTAAGAGTTTCTTTTTCTGTTGGACGGCCTTCACGCTTGAAAAACCCGCCGGGTATTTTGCCTACCGCGTAGGTTTTCTCTTGGTAATTAACTGTTAACGGGAAAAACGCCGCATGAGGATTTGCTTCTTTTTTCCCAACAACTGTCGCTAATACTTGAGTGGCGCCCATTTTTACAACAACAGAGCCTGTGGCTTGTCGTGCAACTTTACCTGTTTCCAGCGTGATAGTGTTATCACCGTACTGAAACGTTTTACTTACCGGGTTGAACATAATTATTTCCTAGTTGATTACATTGAATCAGCGCCAACTCATCAGGCGCTGAACAATTTTAAAATGTGATTACTTTCTAGCGACGCAGACCTAGGCCTTTGATAAGTGCAGCATAACGCGGTACATTTTTACGCTTTAAATAATCGAGTAGTTTACGACGGCTGTTCACCATGCGAATCAAACCGCGGCGTGAATGATGGTCGTGAATGTGCTCTTTGAAGTGAACTTGAAGCTCATTGATATTAGCAGTAAGTAGAGCAACCTGAACCTCTGGAGATCCTGTATCGCCTTCACTTTGTGCATACTCTTTAACGATCGTGTCTTTTCTTTCAGCTGATAAAGCCATTTCTATTTCTCCACAATATGCGGTTAATAACCAGTTTGCTTTTAAGCCAAGAACTTAGTTGTTTGTCTTGAGGCTTTTAAAAGCAGCTAAACATCCGTTTAACATCAGAATAACCACGCATATTAATAGTTACCTGAACAATCCATTTACCAGAACTTTTTTAACAATGAAAGGCTGCTAACTCAGTTCTGAGTAACAACCAGTCGTTTCGGAGCTACCTTACCATCGTCATCAATGCAGCCAATGCCAAGGAATTGCTCTTCTTCGTACATCCTCACCAGACCTTCAGCAGGCAGGTGACTCACTAATACTGCCTGACCGTTTTTAACAAAGTCGGCGGTAATACTGGGCAGAACAACAGCAGGCAAATCTTCGATCGCCTTATCCATCGGAATAAGTAAATCATCTAACGAAGGCAGCCCTAAAGTCTCCTTCTGTTCTGTCAAAAAATCTAATGAATAGCACGCCTCTTCTGAAAAGACACCTGCCTTCATTCGGTGCAGAGCCGTAATATGGCCACCGCAACCCAGTAACTCTCCTAAATCATCCGCAATGGTGCGAATGTAGGTGCCTTTGCTAGAAGCAATTTCCAAGACTATCTCAGTTTTTGAAAACTTTGTAAGCTCTATCGAATAAACCACAATGGTGCGTGGTTTTCTTTCAATAACTTCGCCTCTATGCGCTCGTTTATAAAGCGGTATGCCATCAACTTTCAAAGCAGAGTGCATTGGCGGAATCTGTTGAATCTCACCTTTAAAAGTCTCTAGCGCGGCAAGCACTTCTTGTTCTGTGACTGTAAAGTCATCACAAGTGGCTATTACGTTCCCTTCGGAATCAGCGCTGTCTGTGCGTACTCCAAGCTTTACCGTTGCTTGATATTTCTTATCAGAGTCCAACAAGAATTGTGAAACCTTGGTGGCCTCTCCCAAACACAATGGCAAAACGCCGGTTGCTAAAGGGTCAAGGCTACCAGTATGACCGGCCTTATTCGCCTCATAAAGGCGTTTGACCCGCTGCAATGCAGCGTTCGAACTTAATCCGGTTGGCTTATTCAACAGGACTATGCCGTTAATATTTCTGCCCTTATTTCGGCGCTGTGCTGACAAGAATTTTTCCTTAGATAACTGAGTTTTCAGCTATCAGAATGCTGATCTTCATCTGCTGCGAGCGCGCTATCGATCAAACTAGATAGCTTATGTCCACGCTGAACGCTTCCGTCAAAATGAAACTGAAGTTTTGGCACCGACCGGGTTTTTAGTCTTTTGGAAAGCAGTGTTCTTAAAAAGCCGGAGGCCTTGGCCAGTGCTTTCATATTTTCGTCAATTTCTAACTGATCTAAATCACTGGGCTCAGATAAGGTAGACGCGTTTGCATCGCTGTTACTGGTCAGTGAATTTAAAATAGTCACGTACACCCGCGCATGAGCTAGATCTTTACTAACGGTTACGCTGGTGACCGACACCATGCCAACGCGAGGATCATTAACTTCCAACTGAATTAGCGACGCTAATTCTCGTTGTATTTGATCAGCTACGCGCTGCATTCTTGGCGACATTCCAGACACTTTTTGATCTAATCCTTGACTGTGAAGTTAAAGACTTCGCGCAATTTCGGTGGTCTCGTAGACTTCTATTTTGTCGCCAACTTTGACGTCGTTATAGTTCTTAACGCCGATACCACACTCGATACCATTTCGCACTTCATTGGCATCGTCTTTAAAGCGGCGAAGGGATTCAAGTTCACCTTCATAAATAACAACATTGTCGCGAAGTACGCGGATGGGCTTACTTCTATACACAGTGCCTTCGACGACCATGCTGCCTGCAATAAAACCGAATTTCGGCGAATTAAAGACATCTCTCACTTCAGCGATACCAACTATAGTTTCGCGAATTTCAGGCGACAACATGCCTCCCATGATAGCTTTCACGTCATCAATTACATCGTAAATTACATTGTAATAACGAAGCGCCAAACCCTCATTATCAATGATGTCTCGCGCCGATTTGTCTGCCCTGGTATTGAATCCGATAATCATAGCTTTTGAAGTTGTTGCTAAGTGAACATCTGTTTCTGAAATACCACCAACGCCAGACCCAACAACATTCACTGCCACTTCATCGGTGCCAAGCTTGTGCAGGGAGCCAACTATTGCTTCTAAGGATCCGCGCACATCAGTTTTGATGATCACGTTAAAGATCCCCTTCTCAGGCTTGCCCAATCCCTCGAACATGTTTTCTACCATACTCGATTGCTGCTTCGCTTGTAGAGAATCTTTGTGGCGTGTGCGTCTAAATTCTGCAACTTCGCGAGCTTTTTTCTCGTCAGTCACAACGACGAAATCATCACCAGCTTCAGGAACTCCGTTTAGACCTAAAACTTCAACAGGAATTGACGGCCCAGCTGATTTGATGTTTTGGCCTTTTTCATCAACCAATGCCCGAACGCGTCCATACTCATGCCCAGCCAGAATAATGTCGCCTGTGTTGAGCGTTCCATTTTGAACCAGAACAGACGCTACAGATCCACGCCCCTTGTCCAATCGCGATTCGATAACCACACCGTGCCCTGGAACATCGGTATAAGCCTTAAGCTCAAGTAACTCAGCCTGCAACAGAACAGCTTCTAACAGCTTGTCGACACCCGCGCCTGTAAGTGCGGAAACTTCAATAAATTGTGTTTCACCACCCCACTCTTCAGGTATGACTTCCAACGCAGCTAGCTCGTTCTTAACTCTGTCTGTATCGACACCTTCTTTGTCCATCTTGTTGATTGCTACAACTAAAGGCACACCGGCAGCTTTTGCATGCTGCACAGCTTCTTCAGTCTGTGGCTTTACGCCATCGTCCCCAGCAACAACCAAAATAATTACATCAGTTGCTTTCGCACCACGCGAGCGCATCGCGGTAAAAGCGGCGTGCCCTGGTGTATCCAGAAAACTAATCATACCGTGATCGGTATTCACATGATAAGCACCGATATGCTGAGTGATTCCACCTGCCTCACCAGAGGCGACTGTAGATTCCCGAATATAGTCAAGTAAAGACGTCTTACCATGGTCAACATGGCCCATTACCGTAACAACCGGTGCTCTTTCAATTTCTACTTCACCAACATCAGCTGCCAATGATTCTGCCAACTCTTCTTCAATAACGTCTTCAGATACAAATCTTGCTTTATGCCCCAATTCCTCAATCACAAGGCTCGCGGTATCCTGATCAAGGACCTGATTTATATTGGCCATGACACCCATTTTAAAAAGGATCTTAACAATCTCGCCGGTTTTCACTGACATTTGCTGCGCAAGATCAACCAGGCTATTGGCTTCACCGATTATTACATCGCGAATTTTGGTTCCTGTAGGCATCGCAAAGGCGTGCTGCTGCGCAGCCATCTTGGCTTTAGATTTACGACCCCCGCGGCCACGTCTGCCGCCCATGGCATCGAAATCGTCGCCTTCTAATACAAAATCATCATTTACATGAATCGTCTTAGCTTGTCGCTTGGCAGGCTGAACCTTGCCTTTGCTCCTTGGATTTCCCTTTTTCTTCTCATCGGGGCTTTCCGCTGGCTTGGCTGGCGCTTTACGTTTAGCCCCTAGCTTGGAATCTGCTGTATCAGAGGGAGATGCTGTGACTGCTGGAGCCGGAACTGCGGCTTCGGCTGCGCCCTTAGCATCTGCTGCAACCTTTTCAACAGCGGCGGCTTTTTCTGCTTCCGCGGCGGCTTCGGCGGCAGCAGCGGCGACGGCCGCTTCTTCAGCTGCGGCCTCGGCAGCTGCTGCTTCTGCGGCGGCTTCTTCGGCTGCTGCTTCTTCTGGTATTTCACTACGCTTGACGTATGTGCGTTTTTTGCGCACTTCCACAGCAACAGTCTTACCTCTGCCGTGAGTAGATGCCGACTTCAAAGTCGCAATGGTCTTGCGCTTAAGCGTTATTTTCTTGGGGGCCCCATCAGTCGCATCGCTGTCACCATGACCACGACGTAAAAACACCAATAAGGTATTTTTATCCTCATTGGATATAACTTCGTCTGCCTTTTTATGCGGCAATCCTGCCTCTTTAACCTGAGACAGCAGCTTGTCCACCGAAACCCCTACGACGCCGGCGAGCGCACTTATTGTTACATCTGCCATTCAAAAAACTCCCATTCTTCAACCCTAGGTTGAATTACTCGAACCAAGGTGCGCGCGCAGTCATAATTAATTGACCCGCTCTTTCTTCTGTCATGCCTTCGATGTCCATGAGCTCATCGATAGCCTGTTCGGCCAGACCTTCCATATCTAAAATCTCTCTTTTAGACAGAGCTAAGGCCAACGCGTCGTCCATTCCTTCCATATTCAGAAGGTCATCTGCAATATTTGCCGAGGAAAGTCCCTCCTCAGAGGCGATTGCTTGAGTCAGCAATGCATCTTTCGCTCGATTTCTGAGCTCATTAGCGATTTCTTCGTCGAAACCATCGATGGACAAAATCTCGTCCAAAGGCACATAGGCAATTTCTTCTAGTGAAGTGAACCCCTCTTGCACCAAAACCTCTGCTACGTCTTCATCAACGCCTAGCTTTTCAACAAACATTTCTATAAAGCCGCTAGCTTCTTGTTGCTGCTTAGCCGCGGCATCTTCTTCACTCATAACATTGATAGTCCAGCCTGTTAGCTCGCTGGAAAGTCTTACATTTTGTCCATTACGCCCAATAGCCTGAGCTAGATTGTCTTCTTCAACCGCAATATCCATGGTGTTGCTGTCTTCATCGACAATAATAGATGCCACTTCTGCCGGAGACATCGAGTTAATAACCAACTGTGCAGGATTATCATCCCAAAGAATGATATCAATTCTCTCGTTAGACAATTCGTTGGAAACGACTTGGACGCGAGATCCCCGCATACCGACACAAGCGCCTACTGGATCAATTCGGCCATCGTTTGTTCTTACGACTATTTTAGCTCGTGATCCTGGATCGCGAGCAGCGCCCTTAATTTCAATAATTTCTTCTGATATTTCTGGCACTTCTATTTTAAACAGTTCGATCAACATCTTCGGCGAAGTGCGACTTAGAAATAACTGCGGGCCACGTTGCTCAGACCGGACGTCGATCAGCAATGCACGCATCCTATCGCCCATACGAAAAGTCTCACGTGGAATCATTTGATCCCGCGCAAGCATTGCCTCGGCATTGCCGCCCAAGTCTACGATGATGTTGTCTCGGGTTACTTTTTTAACCGTGCCGGCTACAAGCTCACCAATCTTATCTTGGTACTGAGATATAACAATCTCTCTCTCAGCTTCTCTGACCTTTTGAACTATTACCTGTTTTGCAGTTTGTGCTGCAATTCGCCCGAACTCAACGTTCTCGATTTTCTCTTCGTAAGTATCACCGGGCACGAGGGTTGGAGCTTTTTCAGTTAACTGTTCAAGTATTAACTGAGTTTCCTCTATTAAATATTCTTCGTCGGCGACCACGGCCCACTGACGAAATGTTTCATATTCGCCTGTTTCTCGGTCTACCGTAACGCGACAATCAATTTCTTCATTGTCGTTAAGTTTTTTGGTTGCCGATGCGAGGGCTGATTCGATCGCTTCAAAAATCACACCGCGAGACACACCCTTCTCATTCGAGACAGCGTCTGCAACCATTAAAATTTCTTTGCTCATCATAACTGGGTCACCTTACTCAAATATTGCAGCAGAACCGAAAGCTCTGACTACTGAGCAGTATTCATCGAAATACCACACTCGCCTTCTCGATATCACTGTGATCTAAATCGTACTCAGTACCGTCGACATCGATGCGAATCGCATTTCCATCAATCTTAGTAATATGTCCTTTAAATTTACGACGCCCATCGAGGGGACTTCGCATTTTAATGTCCACCTCACTGTCGGCGTACTCTTCAAACTGCGAAATTTTAAACAGTGGCCGATCTATGCCAGGTGACGACACCTCTAAAGTGTATTCTCCGCTAATTGGATCTTCAACATCCAAAATAGCACTAACCTGACGACTGACTTTTTCGCAATCCTCGATAGTGATTCCTTCACCACTTTCAATGAAAATCCGCAGCACTGTAAATTTCCCCTGCTGAAGAAGTTCTAGCCCCCAAAGATCCAAGCCCAAGGCCTCAACCGTCGGTTCAATTAATTCTGTTACTTTATTGGCGCCACTACTCAACTTAAATCTTGCTCCAGATGGCTAACCTTAACTAAAACTTAAAGGCCTAGATACGAAAAATGGGCCAAAGGCCCACTCTCAAATGCTTCCGTTCATGGGCCATATACCCACGTGAAGCGTCATTTCAGCTAGTAGAAAAACGATAGCCAAAACAATATTGAATTTGCGACCTTCAGCGGCTAAACCGCGTAGAGAGCCGAGCCCGAGTCGGGCCCTGTCTAGGTGTTGCACTTAATAAAAATAATAAAGCAGGCAGGATTTGAACCTACGACCTTCAACGGCGGTGCCGTACTGAAAATCGAGCCCAACCTTCGAGCTGCCTAGAATTACTTTATTTAAAAATGGTAGCGGGGGCAGGATTTGAACCTACGACCTTCGGGTTATGAGCCCGACGAGCTGCCAGACTGCTCCACCCCGCATCAACTCTTCTAGAACTATTTTACTGCTTGAAAACACCTTGATTCAATTAAACTTTGTGCCGCTTTCGCGTCCCGACGTTCTCTCTTTCAAGGGGGACGCATTATACGGAGCACAGAGGACTAAGGTCAAGGCCTGACGTAGGTTTCACTTGAATGAATTAAAACCTACTTTAAAATCGAGTCACGCGCATGCGCATCGACTCGAGTGTTTGGTGCCGAAGGCCGGACTTGAACCGGCACGACCAAAGGTCACTACCCCCTCAAGGTAGCGTGTCTACCAATTTCACCACTTCGGCATAAACTTCTAGTTATCCACGCCTGGAAGGCTTGGCACATCTTGATTGTCGCCTGACACTGGGGCTGCCTCTAATTGAGGAACATCAGATACCGGGGCAGAAGGCAGCTCCTGCAATAAATCCTCATTGAAAATAGGAAGTCCGTCAGGGGATGCGAAACCTGCGTTATTTTTCGCAAATATGGCCAATGACAAACTCGTGGCAAAGAAAATAGTCGCTGCGACGGTTGTCGCGCGCACCAAAAAGTTTCCGCCACCGGAGGCCCCAAAGACAGTTTGAGAAGATCCAGAGCCAAACGAGGCCCCTGCATCCGCACCCTTACCCTGCTGTAACAACACTAAACCGACAATCGTCACAGCGACAATTACATGAACAACAACTATTACCGTTTCCATCACTTAGAATCCGCACTTTTACAAATGGCTATAAACTCTTCGGCGCTTAAAGAAGCACCACCCACCAAACCACCATCAATATCGGCCTGGCTAAACAACTCTGCGGCATTATTACTTTTAACGCTACCGCCGTAAATAATTCTTAAATTCTTCGCAATAGGGCTATCGAGCGCCGCGACATGCCGACGCACCAGCGCATGCACCGCTTGCGCCTGCTTAGGAGTAGCAGTACTACCCGTGCCAATAGCCCAAATGGGCTCGTATGCTAACACTGCATCGGCAAATGCCTGAACCCCAACTTGAGCTAAGACAGCATCCACTTGCGCCAGTATCACCGGCTCAGTTGCTTCTTGCTCGCGCTGAGCCAAAGATTCTCCAAAGCATAACACCGGTGTTAGCCCTGCCGCCTGCACCGCGGCGAATTTTTCTGCCACGTCAGAGTCTGTTTCGAAAAACAACTCGCGCCGCTCAGAATGTCCAACCAAACAATAGCTTACACCGTATTCCAGCAACATTGCAGCAGCTACTTCACCGGTCAACGCGCCACTTATCCCAGCATTAGCATTTTGCGCGCCCAGCTTGATCTGACTTCCAACCAAAGTATCCGAAGCCAAACTTAAGTGTAATGCAGTTGGGCAAACACTTATCTCGGCTCTATCCGTTTCATCGAGGCCTTTTTTCAAGCGATTCAGCAGTTCCTGAACCAGATGATTGGAGCCATGCATCTTCCAATTGCCAATAACCAATTTGCGGCGCATTGAGTTCAAAACCTCTGAATTCCAATTTATTAATTCGAAGCCCCGTCAAATCGGGCGCCAAGTCTAACCAAGTCTTCAAATCGTTGCAATAAATCGCTAAGCAGAAACTTCCGCTGCCACGACTTCTGCCAATTCTTTAGCAAATTTAACGACGCTGTCCTGATCCTCACCTTCAACCATAACTCTGATAAGAGGTTCCGTACCTGAGGGCCTCAACAGCACACGCCCTTTGTCACCTAGCTTAGCTTCAACCTCTGCTACCGCTGACTTCGCCGCTTTGTTATTAAAAATATCCACGTTATTGCCTATTCTTACATTCACCATCGATTGGGGCATTTTACGCATCTTTTTCTTTAGCTCAGCTATAGGTTCCTCGCTGCGGGAGATCGCCGCAAGAGCCTGAAGCGCAGAAACGATCCCGTCGCCAGTAGTCGTCTTATCGAGACAAATGATGTGCCCGGAGGACTCGCCCCCTAAATCCCATCCACGCTTAAGCATTTCAGCCATAACGTAGCGGTCACCCACTGCGGTTCGCACAAAGGGCACTTCAAGAGCGTTCAGGGCCAGCTCTAGACCCAGATTACTCATGGCGGTTCCAACCACGCCACCGAAATCTATACTCTGGCGGCGCCTGTCCCTAGCGATGATGTAAAGTATCTCGTCACCGTTCACTACTTCGCCGGCATGATCAACCATCGCGACTCGATCGCCATCGCCATCGAAGGCAATTCCAATATCCGCCTTTTCTGCCACCACCGCCTTAACTAGTTCCTCGGGTGACGTGGATCCACTATTGGCATTAATATTCAAACCGTTCGGAGAAGTTCCGATTGTTATCACCGTCGCACCGAGCTCTTCAAACACAGATGGCGCGATGTGATAGGTAGAGCCATGGGCGCAATCAAGGACTATTTTAAGACCGTTAAATTTAAGCTCCGAGCCAACTGTGCTTTTACAAAATTCAATATAACGTCCCGCCGCATCAGTTATGCGCGACGCCTTGCCCAATAACTGTGGCGCTACTGTCGTCAGGTTTTTATCTAATTGTTCCTCAATGGCAAATTCAATGGCATCCGGCAGCTTGGTGCCATCGCCGGCAAAAAGCTTTATTCCGTTATCTTCAAAAGAATTGTGAGAAGCGCTAATTACAACGCCGGCCTGAGCCCGCAGTGTTCGAGTTAGGTAGGCAATTGCCGGTGTCGGCATCGGTCCGGTCAACTGAATGTTAACGCCGGCAGCTGTAATGCCTGCCTCTAATGCGGCTTCAAACATATAACCGGAAATTCGTGTGTCTTTGCCAATTAATATTTTGTTTCGAGCGCTGCCGTCCTGAGCAAAAACACGCCCGACAGCCCATCCGAGCTTTAGCATAAAGTCCGGTGTGATCGGCGCCGTGCCAACAGTTCCACGTATCCCATCTGTGCCAAAATATTGTTTTGATTTTTTTTGCATTTACCCTGCTCGCTATGCATTTTGTAGAGCGCAGTGTACTCTAATTGCATCCATGGTGGCAGCGACATCATGGGTCCGCACGATCTTTGCCCCACCTGATAACGCCACCATCGTTGCCGCAATAGAACCAGGCACGCGCTGATCGACAGGCCTGTGGGTGACCCCTCCAATCATAGATTTTCTAGAAACACCAACTAGCACAGGCAGACCAAGACTTGAAAACTTAGTCAAATTTTTAAGTATCTGAAAATTATGCTCGAGAGATTTACCGAAGCCAAAACCGGGATCAACTAATAAGCGAGATCTCTCAATGCCGCCATCGACACAGGTCTGAACTCTGACTTTGAGAAACTCAAAAACCTCATCAATAAGATTGGCATAGACTATTTTTTCTTGCATGGACTGAGGCTTACCCTGCATGTGCATCAAACAAGCCCCAGCACCTGACGCGGCAACCGTGGCAATAGCGTCTTTACGCGTCAACGCTCGCACGTCATTCACTAACTCGGCGCCTGCCCCGAGCGCTGCCTGCATCACTTGCGGGGAGCTAGTGTCTACAGATATACAGATGTCAAAATTTTCGCGCACCGCCTCAACCACCGGTATCACTCGGTCCAGTTCTTGTGAAACCGAAACCGGACTCGCGCCCGGTCTGGTGGATTCTCCGCCTACGTCAATAAATAGCGCGCCTTCGGCAACCATAGCGGCCACAGCTTGGAGTACTTTGGCTACATCAACTTCAAATCGGTTTGGGGATGTATCTCTGCTGAACTGCGACCCATCAGAAAATGAGTCTGGCGTGACATTAACAATACCCATGCACGCAGGAGTAGACAGATCGATCTGCCGTACTCCTAGTGTCAATTTATGCATTGGATTTTACTTAAATTGAGCCCTAATTGAGCCCTGATTTAACTCAGCCGAGGTAGCAGTAACCTGCCACGAGCACTGGCTTTAGTGCTCGCTTGCGGGTCCACCGATAGGACTGGACTTTTCTTCCTTGCTGGACTGCTTTTCAGCAGTTCCACCTGCGCTACTAGAGCTAGAACCGGAATCGTTCTTATCGGAATCCGACCAATCTGCAGGGGGGCCTGGCTTCTTGCCTTCCATAATTTCATTGATCTGCGCCTGATCAATAGTTTCATATTCCATCAAAGCGTCTTTCATGAGGTCTAGAAGGTGCCTGTTGTCGGTCAAAATCTTAGTGGCGCGGGCATAGCATTCATCAATAATCCTGCGAACCTCATGGTCAATAGCTACTGCTGTATCACTGGAAACCGATTTCGCTTGAGACGCTGCTGAGCGCCCCAAAAATACCTCGCCCTCATCTTCGGAGTAAAGCAAAGGACCTAGCTCATCAGATAATCCCCATTTGGTGACCATATTCCTTGCCATCTCAGTGGCACGCTGGATGTCATTGGACGCGCCAGTCGTAACGCCGTCTTTGCCAAGGGTAAGCTCTTCTGCGATCCGACCGCCATACAGACTGCAAATCTGTGAAAGAATACTTTGACGACTCAAGCTGTAGCGGTCTTCTTCCGGTAAAAACATAGTCACACCAAGGGCGCGGCCACGAGGAATAATACTGACCTTATAAACCGGATCATGGTCAGGCACTAGGCGGCCAACGACGGCGTGCCCAGATTCATGGTAAGCGGTGTTCAAACGCTCTTTTTCCGACATCACCATGGACTTACGTTCCGCACCCATCATGATTTTATCTTTGGCTTTTTCAAATTCTTCCATTGTTACCAAGCGCTTACCGGCTCTGGCTGAAAACAATGCAGCTTCATTCACAAGGTTTGCCAAATCAGCACCTGAGAATCCAGGCGTGCCGCGTGCGATAAGGCTTGCTTTGACGTTGTCATCAATTGGGACTTTACGCATGTGAACTTTCAGTATCTGCTCACGTCCGCGGATGTCAGGCAGACCCACAACAACTTGTCTGTCGAAACGACCCGGTCTGAGTAAGGCAGGGTCAAGCACGTCAGGCCGGTTTGTAGCGGCAACAACAATGACACCGTCATTTACTTCAAAACCATCCATCTCAACCAACAATTGATTTAGGGTTTGCTCTCGCTCATCATTTCCGCCACCAACACCGGCTCCACGATGGCGACCAACCGCATCAATCTCATCGATAAAGATGATGCAAGGTGCCTGCTTTTTAGCTTGTTCAAACATGTCACGTACGCGTGACGCACCGACACCGACAAACATCTCTACAAAATCAGAGCCAGAGATTGAAAAGAAAGGTACTTTGGCTTCCCCTGCGATAGCCTTGGCCAGTAAAGTTTTACCTGTACCTGGCTGACCGACCATTAAGATTCCGCGGGGTATTTTGCCACCCAAACGCTGAAACTTGTCTGGCTCGCGCAAGAATTCTACAAGCTCCTTGACGTCTTCTTTGGCCTCATCAACACCAGCAACATCTGCAAATGTTATTTTTATCTGATCCTCGCCCAAGAGCTTAGCTTTACTCTTGCCGAATGACATAGGGCCGCCTTTACCACCAGCACCGCCGCCCTGCATTTGTCGCATAAAGAAGAAGAACAGCGCGATAATAATAAGAATCGGGAAACTGGCCACTAAAAGCTGTGTCCAGATGCTTTGCTGTTCAGGTTCTTTCGCAATGACATCGACGTCGTTTTCAAACAAATCACTCAGCAGCCGATCATCACCAATAAGGGGCATGACTGTTCGAAATCTCGTATTGTCTGAACGCACCCCTACTATATCAATACCCGCCAGCTCAACTCTTTCAACTCGGCCAGACCTGACCTCTTTGACAAAGGTTGAGTAATTGATACTGTCATCGCTTGTTTCTTGGTTAATATTGCTGAATACGGTTAGCAACACACCCGCGATAATCATCCACAGAACTAAATTTTTTGCCATATCATTCAAGGGTTTATCCCCCAGGTAACTAAATTCTTGTCTTCTCAGACGAAAAGCCACAAACCGTGTGACTCTGACTATTAAACTGCTCATCGAGTTATACGTTAAACTGTCCGCAGCAGATCGAACTAAATAGAGATATATTACATTCTACTTCGATGCTATGAAATTTCACAGCAAATCAGTCAAGACCCTTAAAGTCCACGGCAAGAAGATAAACCTCTCGTGATCGCGCGCGTGAAGCATCCGGCTTTCGAACCTTGATGCTAGCGAAGCTTTTGCGCAAATCACGTTGGAAATCTTCAATTCCCTCACCTTGGAATATTTTCACTACAAAACAGCCGCCTGGCTTAAGTATGGTTCTTGCCAAGTCTAAAGCCAGCTCTGCTAGGTAAATCACCTGCGGCTGATCAATATCCTTCATACCAGACATATTGGGTGCCATGTCCGAGATTACAAGGTCGGCGGTTGCGCCATCAAGCAATCCGAGCAATTCATTGACAACTTCTTGCTCGGTAAAATCACCTTGCAGAAATTCAACACCGACCATGCCATCCATGAACAGAATGTCTGTAGCGACCACGCGCCCCTTATGACCCGCTAATTTAGCAGCCACCTGTGACCATCCTCCCGGTGCCGAACCAAGGTCAACCACGGTCATGCCGGGTTTTATCAGCTTGTCCTTGTCGTTAATCTCTAACAATTTATAGCTGGCACGGGACCTGTAGCCGTCTTCCTGACTGCGTTTCACATAGCTGTCATCAAAGTGTTCCTGCAGCCAAGCCTTGCTACTTTTAGATTTTGCCATTAAACATCCATCCTGCAGGCACCGTAAAATGGGCATCTGCGATTTAACATTTTCCAGACTTTGGTTTTATTGCTAGAATCCTCAGCCTTCTTTGCTTTGCGACACTGCCATGATTATAACTAACATCGACAAAAAGAAATTTCGAGCGATTGGGCACAAACTTAAACCAATCGTCATGATTGCACAAAAAGGACTTTCCGAGACTGTAGGGGAAGAACTCAATCGCGCTTTAGAAAACCATGAGCTCATCAAAGTAAAAATAGCTGCAGGTGAGCGCGATGATAAAAAAGCGCTCACGATCGAAATCTGCAAAGAATTTAAAGCTGAATGTATTCAAAGCGTTGGAAATATTGTGCTGCTCTACAGAGCGTCGAAAAAGCCAGATCCGAAGCTCTCAAACTTGAAACGCCGTCTCGCATGAGGCTATTTTCAAAAGCCGATACAGCTAGAAGCTAGATATGCTCCACTAGTTCAATTTCGAATTCAATGTCGCCGGCGGGGGCTTTTACCACCACCTCATCGCCTTCAGATTTGCCCATCAAAGCACGTGATATTGGTGAACTGACGGAAATCTTACCGGACGGCACATCGGCTTCATCATCACCAACAATGCAGTATTTAACTTTAGCATCTGACGTTAAGTTCAGCAGAGTTACGGTCGTGCCAAAAATCACCCGCCCCGTCGGCTCTATTTTAGTCACGTCGATCACCTGCGAGTCTGCAAGCTTGCTTTCAATATCTGCAATACGCCCCTCACAAAAGCTTTGCTGCTCTCTTGCCGCATGATATTCGGCATTTTCCTTAAGGTCTCCATGCTCTCGAGCCTGCGCTATTGCAGCTATAATCTTTGGTCTGGTGGTACTTTTAAGCTCATTGAGCTCAACGCGGAGGTTATCCGCGCCGTCTACTGTCATCGGTACTTTTCGCATAATTAATTCTTAGGTTTGGTGGCTAGAAAAACTGCTCGGTTGCTCTGGACCACTCTCGGTTACTTTCAGCTACTCACAGCCACTTTCAACTACTCTCGCCTACTGAAGGCCAGCATGCAACTCTTGCAGGGTGTATACGTTCATGTTGGTGCCGAACTCAAGCGCCTCACAAACAGCGAGCGCTCCGGCTATTGTCGTTGTGCAAAACACGCTATGCTTGAGCGCTGTTCTGCGGATGGTTGAGGAATCCGCAATTGCTTGCTTGCCCTCTGTCGTATTAAAAACAACTTGTATCTGATCGTTTTTTAACATATCGACAATATGCGGTCTACCTTCGTTCACTTTGTTGACGTATTCAACTGCCAAGCCCGCGTCTTCAATAACTTTAGCCGTCCCTGATGTCGCCACCAAAGCGTAGCCTAGAGCAGCAATTTTTCTCGCCACTTCAACAACATGAGGCTTGTCTGGGTCACGAACACTGATGAACGCCTTACCCGGACCTTCTATTACCTCACCCGCTGCCATTTGTGCTTTTGCGTAGGCTTCGGCAAATGTCTTACCAACGCCCATTACCTCTCCAGTTGACTTCATTTCCGGCCCAAGTATTGGATCTACTGCTGGGAACTTATTGAATGGGAAGACAGCTTCTTTTACCGCGTAAGTTGACGGGATGATTTCTTTGGTGAAGCCCTGCTCTTTAAGTGTCATCCCGATCATGCAACGAGCCGCAATTTTGGCCAAAGACACCCCAATACACTTAGACACAAAAGGCACTGTGCGAGACGCACGCGGGTTTACTTCGATAATGTAAATTTCACCGTCTTGATAAGCGAGCTGAGTGTTCATTAACCCTACCACTCCGAGCTCTAATGCTATGCTCGCGACCTGCTCTCGAATCCTGTCTTGCACATCCATTGGCAAATTATAAGGAGGTAACGAGCATGCCGAATCTCCTGAATGTATTCCTGCCTGCTCTATATGCTGCATAATTGCGCCGACTACCACTTGCGAGCCATCACAAACTAGGTCAACGTCTATTTCTATGGCTGAACTTAAAAAATAGTCCAGCAATACTGGACTCTCGTTAGAGACCATGACGGCTTCGTGCATGTAGCGTTTGAGTTCGGCTTGGTTGTAGACAATCTCCATGGCCCGGCCGCCCAACACATAAGATGGACGAACCACTAAAGGATAAGAAATTTTCTCAGCCTCAATCAAGCTCTCTTCAACACTGCGCACAGTTTTGTTTGGCGGCTGCTTTAGCCCCAATTTTTGAATCAATTGTTGAAACCGTTCTCTATCTTCCGCCCGATCGATAGCGTCTGGAGACGTACCAATCACAGGCACACCCGCTGCCTCTAATCTTTTGACTAAGTTCAGGGGAGTTTGGCCACCAAATTGAACAATAACGCCCATTGGCTTTTCTAACCTCACAATCTCTGTAACGTCCTCAAACGTGACAGGCTCGAAATACAAGCGGTCTGAAATATTGTAATCCGTTGATACTGTCTCAGGATTACAATTCACCATAATTGCTTCGTAGCCGTCTTCGCGCATTGCCAGCGCGGCATGAACGCAGCAGTAGTCAAACTCAATCCCTTGACCAATGCGATTGGGGCCCCCGCCAAGCACGATGATTTTTTTCTTGTCAGTCGGGTTTGCTTCGCACTCTTCCTCGTAAGTGGAGTACATATAGGCCGTAGTTGATGCAAATTCGGCAGCGCAGGTGTCGACCCGCTTGTAAACAGGAAGAACGTCGAGCGCATGTCTGCGCGCTTGCACCTCTGATTCAGTCACGCCCAGCAATTGCGACAGACGCTGGTCGGAAAAACCTTTGCGCTTCAACTGGAACAGTGAGGACTTGTCTAGCGCGGACAGCTTGGTTCCAGCCAGACTCATTTCAATTTTAATCAGATCCTCTATTTGAACTAAATACCAAGGGTCGATTCCTGAAAGCTCATAGATTGTGTCTATTGACCAACCTAACCGGAAAGCGTCGCCTAAATACCAAATTCGCTGTGCGCCAGGCTCAGTGAGCTCCCTCACCAGAATCTCTTTAGCGTTACTGACATTGATGTCTAGGATAGAATCAAAGCCACACATGCCCACTTCAAGTCCACGCAACGCTTTTTGCAAAGACTCTTGGAAAGTTCTGCCGATAGCCATCACCTCGCCAACTGACTTCATCTGTGTGGTTAAGCGATCGTCAGCATCGCCGAATTTCTCGAAAGTAAAACGAGGTATTTTTGTAACAACATAGTCAATAGAAGGTTCAAACGATGCTGGCGTTACGCCTCCGGTAATTTCATTACGAAGCTCGTCTAAGGTGTACCCGATGGCCAGTTTTGCTGCAACTCTCGCTATTGGAAAACCAGTGGCCTTTGAAGCCAACGCAGATGACCGAGAGACTCGAGGGTTCATTTCGATGACAACCATCCTGCCGTCTTTGGGATTGATACCAAACTGAACATTTGACCCACCCGTTTCAACCCCAATTTCTCTGAGGATGTCGATGGAGGCGTTGCGAAGAATTTGATATTCCTTGTCGGTCAAGGTCTGCGCGGGTGCCACCGTAATTGAGTCACCTGTATGCACGCCCATTGCATCAAAATTTTCAATGGCACAAACAATAATACAATTATCATTTGTATCTCGAACCACCTCGAGTTCATACTCCTTCCATCCGATTAACGACTCATCAATAAGCAGCTCATTTGTCGGTGAAAGCTCTAAACCGCGATCACATATTTCTTCGAATTCTTCTTTATTGTAAGCAATTCCTCCACCCGATCCACCCATCGTGAAAGAAGGTCTGATAATGCAGGGGAAACCGATTTCTTCAGCGGCTTGTTTCGCTTGTTCCATGTTGCGCGCCATAACATGTCTGGGGGTTTCCAAACCGATCGCGACCATCGCTTTGTCAAACAGCTCTCTATCCTCCGCTTTGTCGATTGCCTCACTGCTGGCCCCGATCAATTCAACCCCGTATTTTTCGAGAACACCGTGGCGCTTCAGATCAAGAGCGCAGTTCAATGCTGTTTGTCCACCCATGGTGGATATCACCGCATCAGGCCTTTCTTTCTCAATGATTTTCTCAACCATTTGCCACTTTACAGGCTCGATGTAGGTAGCATCTGCCATAGAGGGGTCGGTCATGATAGTGGCCGGGTTCGAATTCACAAGAATGACTCGGTAACCTTCCTCTTTTAGGGCTTGGCAAGCCTGTGCGCCTGAGTAGTCAAACTCACAAGCTTGACCAATTACAATTGGGCCAGCGCCCAGAATAAGTACACTTTCTATGTCGGTTCGTTTTGGCATGATTTAGGCTGTAACGCTCATTTTATCTGGTGAAAATTCAGGAGAGAGCTCAGCTATAAGCTCAAGTAATTTGTTGGCTCTCTACGGCGCTTTAGACGACGACTTGGCTGCTTGCATTAGTTCGATAAAATGATCAAACAACGGCGCTACATCATGAGGCCCAGGGCTCGCTTCGGGATGACCTTGAAATCCAAAAGCCGGCTTGTCTGTTCGCTCAATACCTTGCAGGGAATCATCAAACAACGACTTGTGGGTAGCTTTTAGATTTGCCGGCAAAGTGGCCTCATCAACCGCAAAACCATGATTCTGACTGGTGATCATTACCTTTTTCGAGGATAAGTCTTGCACCGGATGGTTAGCGCCATGATGGCCTAACTGCATCTTTACGGTTTGCGCTCCGCAGGCAAGTGCGAGCAGCTGGCAGCCTAAGCAAATGCCGAATAAAGGTATGTCTTGATCGAGAAATTCCTTGATGGCCGCAATTGCATAGTTACAAGGCTCAGGATCTCCCGGACCATTGGAAAGAAAAATCCCATCAGGATTCATCGCCAAGACTTGCGCAGCTGGGGTTTGGGCAGGCACAACGGTGACCTTACAGCCACGTGCGACCAGCATGCGCAAAATATTGCGTTTCACGCCAAAGTCGTAGGCCACCACATTGAATGGAGCGCCCTGCATTGGTTGATGGCCCTTGACTAAATCCCACACTCCGGAATCCCAAACATAGCTTTGCTTAGCGCTCACCACCTTCGCTAGATCCATCCCTTTGAGACCGGCGAAGCCTTTGGCTAACTTATCCGCCTCTTCAGCGGCGCTATCTGAAAGCGCTGGACCCGCAACTATACAGCCATTAAGCGGGCCTTTTTCGCGCAAAATTCGAGTTAATCGGCGGGTATCGATTTCAGCGATAGCAACGACGTTATGGGCCTTCAGAAAATCACCAAGGCTTTGTTCGCTGCGCCAATTACTGGCCAGCAATGGCAAATCCCTAATAACCAACCCAGACGCCCACACGTGGTCAGACTCGTTGTCTTCTTCGTTTGTGCCTGTGCTCCCCACATGGGGATAGGTCAAAGTGATTATTTGTTTTGCATAGGAGGGGTCCGTAAGAATTTCTTGATAACCGCTCATTGAGGTATTGAACACCACCTCACCCGCAGAGCTTCCCTGCGCTCCTATTGCATTCCCGTGAAAGACGCTTCCGTCTTCCAATACCAGCACCGCTGTTCCAGCCACACTCACTCCTAATTACATTTTATTTATTTTGGGCAAAAAAAAGCGGAGTGAAATAATTCACCCCGCTTTTCATTTAAATTTTTGGCTTCAACTTGTGTTTAATTCTAATTTTTAACATTTTTCTCAGCACTCAACACTAAACATACTGAGCGAGTATGATACGGAAGGACCCCCCTATCTGTCTATTAGAAATAGCAGAATTGACGCAGAGAAAGAGTCAGTGTAAAGATTTTTAAGTTATTGTCAGGGAGCTCAACTATTTTGAGAGCTCTTCAGACTGCTATCCACCCTCTTATAAAGAAAACTTTAGCAGGTTTCATAGGGCTACTCAAAACCCCAAGACGTCTTCCATACCGTACAAACCTGGTCCTTTTGAGTCAACCCAAACTGCCGCTCTAACCGCGCCGCTTGCAAAAGTCATGCGATTGCTAGCTTTGTGAGTAATTTCCAATCGCTCACTTGCGCCTGCAAACAGCACCGTGTGGTCGCCGACGATATCTCCAGCACGGACAGTCGCGAAGCCAATGGTCTTATCGTCTCGCTCTTCACCCATTCCTTCGCGCCCGTATACCGCAACCTCATCAAGGTCTCTACCTAAGCTGCGCGCCACCACCTGACCCATTTTCAAGGCAGTTCCAGATGGAGCGTCTTTCTTGTGACGATGATGGGCCTCGGATATCTCAATGTCGTAACCGTCACCTAAAACCTTGGCCGCCAACTCTAATAGTTTGAAGCTAACATTCACTCCCACACTGTAGTTGGGGGCCATCACAACCGCTATTGACTGGGAGACCTCCTCGATCAAAGCCAACTGCTTTTCATTAAACCCAGTGGTTCCGATAACAATGGCTTTGCCAGCCGACCGGCAAACAGCAAGATTTTCAAGCGTAACGCTAGGGCTTGTAAAATCAATTAAAACGTCAAAGTTACTAGGTTCTAGAGTATCCCGGGCCACCACCTTTAAGGGCCTCCCCAAGCTAAGTAAGCCCACGTCAAGACCCAAACTTGGGTCTTTCTTTGATACTGTGGCTTGGCTCAGCTCAAGCCGCCCAGTCTGCTGGGCAACAGCTTCAACTAAGGTTTTACCCATTCGCCCCGCAGCACCCGCTATAGCTATTGTGATCATTAAATCATTCCGGTTATTTAGACAACAACCCATTCTAACACGACATTATCGCTTAAAAGCCCCGTCAATTTGAGCTCAAAGCACCGGTAAAAGCTTGAAGCGCCCTAGCAATTTAGGCACACTCTCAAGCCTTGTAAACACCAGCAGCGCAGATTCAGTAAGAAACTACCGCTAATTCTTTGAAAAATTGCCCTCTTTGCAACGAACTTGAAAAAAAATGAGTGATATACCGGTCCTACATGGAACCACTAAAAAACAACGCTATGAATCGCTGGTTGCTGCGTTGTACCTGGACGTCTACCGCTATGCGCTCTGGCTATGCAAGAACCAGCCTTTGGCTGAAGATTTGGTTCAGGAAACATTTTTGCGTGCCTGGAAGTCTTTAGAGAGCTTACAGAATGATAAAGCAGCCAAAGCATGGCTATTTACTATTCTTAGACGAGAGAACGCCAGGTTGTATGAGAGATACCGACCCGAGCTAGTTGATATCGAAGGTCAAGCGATTGCCGAAAGGGATGAAAACGAGCCTGATTTCAAAATGGACAGAGAGCTATTGCATAACGCAATCAACCGGCTCGAAAGCGAATACAGAGAACCTCTGTTGCTTCAGGTTATTGGCGGGTTCAGTGGCAAAGAGATTGCCGAAATACTAGATCTAAACAATAACACCGTAATGACTAGGCTTTTTAGGGCTCGAAGCAAATTGAAAGTTGAATTTGGCATAGATTCTGAAGAACTTAACTAATAAATCACAGAACATATTACTGCATTGACTAAACAGATCACTGAGACATAGAGCTGAATGATGAACGAAATTGATTTCCGGAAACGGGTATACACCGACCCAGCAGCGGCAGACCAAGAAATTTTGGACAGCGCCGCTAGCAATCCCGATCTGCAAAATATCTTGGACCAAACTCAAAAGATGGATGAGGATATGCGCGAGATAATTAACGCTGTCGATATTCCTCATGGCCTCAAAGAACAATTATTGTCCATCTCGGAGGCCGAACAAACTAGTAGCACTTCGAGCGATACGTTAAACGCTCTCGCTGAAAAGCCTGCAGCTAATGCTAACATTTTTCAGTATTTCGCTGTTGCGGCAAGTTTGATGTTGGCCGTTGGGATTACGTTTTCACTTACCTATAGCCCTAACTATAGCCCTGACTACACCCCCGTCCCAAGTGTCGCTGAAATAGCTTTTGGCAATGAAGTCATCGATCATCTGTACCATGAATCAACTGAGATAGAGGCTATTAATAGTGGCTTATCGCTGGATTCGGTCGGCATGCCAATGATAGTCAACGCAATGACGGGAGTTGGCACGCGTCTGGTCAGCAATTCTCTCATCACTAAAACGCCGGTGCGCTTTGCCAAGCCGTGCAACATAATTCCTGCTTATGACAGCGCTCACTTGATGATAGAGGGAAGCCAAGGAGCGGTTAGTGTATTTGTTATCAATAACAGCCCCGTCAGCATTGAATACAAAATCAATGACGAACGCTTCAACGGCATTGTGGTGCCCATGATTAATGGCAATATGATTTTGGTAGGTGAGGCCGATGAAGATCTTGACCTGTATAAAGATTTGTTTTCAGAAAACATTGAATGGATAATCTAAAGATCACCCATTCAATGGAAGACAACAACCGCTATTTAGAATTGATCGACTGACATTGCCATCATTGAATCCGCCCCGGCAGATATTTCCTCTGCTAATGATTTAGCTCGCGGCAGTAAGCGGGCCATAAAGAAATCGCCCGTTTTGATCAAACCTTCGAGATGATTGCTATCACCGGTGCCTTGCGCCATTCCTTTAAAGGCTGCCGCCAGAACACGGTTCCACATATAGCAATAAAGACTTAACCCCATTAACTCCATGTAAGCATAAGAAGCAGCCCCGACTTCATCCGGATTGTCCACGCAGTTGGCAATAATTGACGCTGTGGTCTTTGACAATAGAGCCTGAGTATCAGAGAGATTCTCCAAATAAGGCGCTAGCTCTGCAATAGACTGGTTTTCTGCCCCGAATTCATTCATTTCACCAAACAAGACCTCTAGCAGAGCACCTTTACTGCGAACAGTTTTGCGGCCCATTAAATCTAGTGCCTGAATACCATTAGCCCCTTCATAGATTTGAGCGATACGTGCATCTCTAACGTTTTGCTCCAACCCCCATTCGGCCACATAGCCGTGACCGCCTAAAATTTGCTGTCCTAAAACGCAGGATTCGAAGCCACGGTCCGTGCAATAGGCTTTTTGAACTGGAATCAATAACGCCACTAGCTGATCGGCTTTATCACGAGCGTCCGCGTCGGGGTGAAAACGAGAAATATCCAACTGACTTGCCGCATACATGGACAAGGCGCGTCCAGCTATAATATTAGAACGCATAGTTAGCAACATGCGCCGAACATCCGGATGTACAATAATGGGGTCAGCCATCTTTTCAACTAATTGCGGGCCAGTTGGCGCCCTACCCTGCAATCTGTCTTTCGCATATTCTGAGGCAATTTGATAAGAGCTTTCAGCCAAACCGTTCCCTTGCAAGCCCATAGAAAGTCTTTCATAGTTCATCATAGTGAACATATTAGAAAGGCCTTGATTGAGTTCGCCTACTAAAAAGCCTGTAGCCTCTTCAAAATTCATAACACAGGTCGCCGAGCCTTTGATTCCCATCTTGTGCTCGATGGAACCGCAGTCAACATTGTTTTTTTCACCCGTTAAATTGCTTTCATCATCAACAAGAACCTTGGGAACTAGAAACAAAGAAATCCCCCTAGGACCAGCTGGTGCGTCGGGTAATTTTGCCAGCACCAAGTGGATGATATTTTCCGTTAAGTCATGATCACCGGCGGTTATAAAAATTTTAGTGCCAGACACTTTATATGACCCATCGGCCTGAGGAACGGCCTTAGTGCGAATCATTCCTAGATCTGTTCCTGCATGAGACTCAGTCAAGCACATTGTCCCAGACCAGATGCCTTCATACATTTTGGGCAGGTAGCGTTTTTTCAATTCTTCACTGGCGTGGTGACTAAGGGTGAGCGTTGCTCCGGTGGTAAGAATTGTATAGAGCGCGAACGAGGAGTTAGCGCCGAACATCATCTCTTCGATGATTGCCGAAAGCAGCTTCGGCATGCCTTGGCCGCCGTAGTTAGCGTCGCCGGTCAGCCCAGACCAACCGCCTTCAGCGTAGGCTTTGTACGCTTCCTTAAACCCTTTTGGCGTGGACACTGCGCCATTTTCTAATTTACAGCCAATTTGATCGCCAATTTGATTGATAGGAGAAAGTAAGCCTTCAGATATTTTTCCTGCCTCGTCAACGATGGCGTTAATCAGGTCACCTGATACTTCTGCCGTATCTGGCATGCCACTGAACAACGATTCTGCCTGAAACACATCTGTTAATAAAAATCGCATGTCGGCAAGCGGAGCTCTGTATGTGGCCATGGTTAAATCCTTGATTATTTTTTAAGCAATAATGAGTATAAGTGAAGCGGTCATAAACATGTACTGTGTTGATCATTAACTTAGCCAACTTGCTGTCACTGCCTATACTTAGCTATCCCCGGCATTGAGGCGCACAAGATCGTCAACAGTCACTTAATCAGCTGTCAGTAAAATATGAAATCTGGAACGACAAGAACACTCAAGGAATGGCCAATAACAATTGGCGCCCAGACCCGTTCCTTCGCTAACAAAGTGCTCCACGCACTGACCCCCTATGACTGCATTCTCTGCGCAGAGAACTCAACCACTCACACCAATCTCTGCCCAACTTGCAGTCAAG
Source organism: Glaciecola sp. (assembly GCA_047628735.1). Classification (GTDB taxonomy): domain Bacteria; phylum Pseudomonadota; class Gammaproteobacteria; order Pseudomonadales; family Pseudohongiellaceae; genus UBA9145. The sequence continues at coordinate 22,197 of JBLHVT010000009.1, read as the reverse complement.
ATCTCCCGCTTATAAAACAGCCATGCCGGCACTGCGGCGTCGAGACGGCTCAATCAGTTAGTCCGCTATTGTGCGGGGCCTGCATACTTAAAAAACCGGTCTTTCATCAGTGCGTCGCTGTGATGTCCTATGCTAGCCCCGCTGACAAGCTAATCAGCGAGTTCAAATTCAATGCAAACTTTGCTGCCGGTCTTGCCCTAGGAGAGATGCTTGCGCAAGAGTTTAAACGCCACTGTGAATGTCACGGCTACCCAGATGCCATTGTCCCGATTCCTCTGCATCAGACCCGCTTGCAAGAGCGTGGCTTCAACCAAGCACTTGAACTAGCCAAGCAACTCACCTTTTTGACCGGCACGCCGGTACTCAACAAGGTGCTGACAAGAATAAAGAACACCCGGCCCCAAACCGAAATCAAACGAGCGGGCTTGCGTAAATCAAACCTTAAAAAGGCATTCGCCTGCATCGATTTACACAATGAAGCAGGAATTAAACATGTTGCACTGGTAGATGATGTAGTCACAACAGGGGCAACGTTAAGCGAAGCTGCACGGGCGCTGTTTATCGGCGGAGCAGAAAAAGTCGACTGTTTTTGTGTAGCTAGAGCGACTCGCTAGTTCAATTAGCTGACGCAGGTATAATGCTAAAGTGTGGGAGGCACAACCTCGCTGGGGCTTTCTTTACTTTTTTTGCTAGCCTTTTTTTGACTAAAAAGGTGTGTTACTAAAACTGATATTTAATTGAACCGTATGCTACACGGCCATTCTGATCCAGAATACGTGTAGTAGCATTAAGTATTTGAGCACTTTCTTCATTGAAAATATTGCGGATACCGAAAGAAATAATCGCTCGGTCGTTGTCGCCAGTATTCACACTGTAGCCGTACTGAAAATCAACGGTAGTGATGTTATCGAGCAATTCGTTAATTTCACTTATATCAAGCTCGCTGATATCCTTGAAGGAATCAAAATAATTCGTTATTGCTTTTGCTCTGTGGTTTCCAAACTCCCAGCTGAGCATCAAGCTACTTTGCAGCTCAGGGCTTACAATACGGCCATTAACTGCCTGAAGATCTGACTCAACGAGCTCAAGTAAACTGCCGCTATTTTCGAATTTGTCAACATAGGTGGTTGTAGAGCTCAGCGTAAATTGGCCGAACCGGCTGGTTTCCCAGACGTAAGAAGCACCAATATCAAAACCATTGCTGTCAAGGTTGGAACCAATCAGCGGGTTCTCAAGGCCAAACTCGTTAATTATAGAATCTTGTATATAGAACTGCGGCTGACTGGACCACTGCTTGGCGTCTGAAGACGACGCCGCAGGACTGTCTTCTACTTGCTGACGCCAAGCGTCCGCCCTTATGCTGAGCCCTTCGAAAGGGGCAAGTTGAAGCCCTAGATTAAAATTAAGCGCTTCTTGCACCATATTATTCTGGAAGCTTTTTTCCTCAACTGCACGTCCAACACTGATGCTGGGCTCTATATCGCCCAAAAACGCGCTTGGGCCAAGACTAAAGCTGGCGGCTGAATTCGGACCGGACAAAATAGAGAGTGAATCTTGTGCATTCGCGGCACCAACAAAACTCAAACCCCCTACGAAAATAGAGAGCCCGGAAATAAGCGCGAATATCAGTGATCTTGATTTCATTTAATTAAACTGGCCTTTGGCCCTCATGTTATTAATTATTATAGGCTACGCACTTGTCTACAACCTCGCCAGAATACCAGAAAAGATACTAAACTTGTATGAATTTTGGGGAACTAAGTCACTAACCGGAACCCCAAAAGCGGTTTTCTACCTTACCCACGCAGCTATTGAAATAGCTTCCAATACCGATATTAATTATATTTATCAGTTAGTTAAAAAATTTTAGGGATGCCACGAAAAGAATCTTCATAGCTAACCCCGCCATTGCGCCTCAACCCACTTAGAGTTTTTTGAGACCAGGTGACTTTGGCAGACGGTGAATTAGGTCCGCAAGATTGGGCGTGGAAGCGGCAAGCTCCAACTCAGAGCAAAGCTCCGTAAGAGGAACTAAGACAAAAAGGCGCTGCGCTGCACGTGGGTGAGGCAAAGTGAGCCGTTCATCAGCAACCACCACCCCATCAAAACTAATTAGGTCCAGATCCAAGGGTCGCGGCGCATTGGGCTCGGACCCGCTTGCGCGCTGACGGCCAAATAAGTCTTCAATTTTATGAAACTGGGTAAGTAAATCATAAGGCGAGACTGCTATTGAGACCTCTAGCCTCGCCACCGCATTAACGAAGTCTTCAGTACCTGGCTCACAGTCCACAGGGTCGGAAATATAAAAACTCGATAGCTGCACTGGGGCGGCGCAGAGCTCCTGTAAATACGGCATTGCTGCTTGTAAAGTTTGCGTCTCATCACCCGCAAAGGAAGGCTGGTTAGCTCCTAAGCTAACAAAGGCCGTAACAGTATCCTTTGCACTGCCTTTATCTATGATACTGACCTGAAAGCTCATGAACTGAGTCAACAAAAACGCTGACATGGTCAGGATTAACTTGCGGCGTAATACCATGACCAAGATTGAACACATGGCCTGGGCCTCGGCCATAGCCGGCAAGAATCTTATCGACTTCTTTGCGTATAGCCGCTGGCGAGGCATACAGCATTGTCGGATCCATATTCCCTTGCAGAGCCACAGCCCCTTCAGCGCGACGCCTCGCTTCGGCAATATCTATAGTCCAATCCAATCCAACACTGTCTGCACCTGAAGCGACGATAGATTCTAGCCACTGCCCACCGTTTTTAGTGAAGACGATACTAGGCACCTTTCGGCCTTCGCGCTCTTTGGTGAGATTAGCGATTATCTTTTTCATATAGGCTAACGAGAATTCCTGGTAGCAAGAAGGCGTTAAGATTCCGCCCCAGGTATCAAATATTTGTACCACCTGCGCACCAGCATCAATTTGGGCATTCAGGTAGTCAGTGACAGCATCTGCCAGCTTATCCAATAACAAATGCATTGCCTCAGGATTGTCATACATAAACTGCTTGGCCTGACGGAAATCTTTGCTGCCGCCGCCCTCGATCATATAAGTCGCTAGCGTCCAGGGACTGCCTGAGAAACCAATAAGTGGCACGGATCCATTTAGCTCCTTGCGAATGACACTGACAGCGTTCATGACATACTCAAGCTCAGAGGCAATGTTCACCTCTGGGAGGTTCTCAACATCGGCGGCTGTGCGAATTACTTTCCGAAATTTTGGCCCCTCGCCCTCTTCAAAGTACAGCCCCTGGCCCAAAGCATCGGGAATGGTCAGAATATCTGAAAATAAGATAGCGGCGTCAAAATCATAGCGCCGTAATGGCTGCATGGTTACTTCGCAGGCCAACTCCGCATTTTTACAAAGATCGAGAAAGCTGCCAGCCTGTTTTCTTGTGGCACGATATTCAGGCAGGTAGCGACCCGCCTGGCGCATCATCCATACCGGCGTTACATCAACGGGTTCGCGCATAAGCGCCTTTAGGAAACGATCATTTTTCAAGCTCACACAGATTCATCCTTTGTTTCGGTAGGCCACCGCTTGAGTGACCTAAGTATGTGTGGACAATTTTACACGAGCAGCACTTAAGCTCAAAGGCTCAGACACCAACTTAGACAGATCTTGGGAGCTTTTGAGGCGCTACTGCGATTTTTGGATGTCAGACTGGATTCTGGCAAGACTGCGAACCCAAGGACCAGAAGCCTTAGCGGAATCGGGCAGTGCCGAAAGAAGCGCAGTGGCTGATTCCCTGTCAGGAAAATTCCCGGCAACCACAACATACCAAGGCTTGCCATTAAGGAGTGTCCCAAAATACCCTGCCGTAACAGATAGCTGCGCCGCCGCCACAAAGGCTTGAATGTTTGCCTCAGAAGAAGCTCCAACAATCTGCACAGTGTAATTAGCAGACGGATAAGACAGGAGATTTCGCTCAAAACTGCTTAACTCATTCGCATTTGAATCTGCAGTAACCGGCTCTGGGGTTCTGACTGCAGTACCGGTGGCTGCTAAAGGGGCTGATGAAGATGCTATAGCGGCTGGCTCTGCAGGCACTGAAACGGGTTTCAATACAGGCTCAGGCTCAGCCGCAGCCAAAACAACGGCACTAACGGGCTCGACTTCGGCTGTTCTGATAATAGTTCCGGTAGCTGCGCCAGCTTGCTCACCCTCATCCTCAGTCACATTCTGGCTTAAGCCGGGGACTCGCGGGCGCTGAGCAATGGCCGGCAATGGAGCCTCTTCAGCAACAACCTCGGGCGCTAATGCCGGTATGGCAGACTGCGAAGAGCTGGCAACAGGAAGCGAGCCGGAAACCGGAACAGAGATCTGTGCAACGTCCGTTTCGATCCCTTGATTCGGGCGAAACATCGCAATCGCTGCAACAAACATCACAAGCAAAATAGCGGCCGCAACAAAATATCTCGCCGCAGACGATGTCTCATCGAAAGTCGAGTCCGGACCGCCAACCTCTCGTGCGGCTGAAAATTCCTCAAGCTCATCTTCGGTGAACTCATTTTCGTCTATAGCCACATCGGCACTAAGTTGACTTTCCAAAGCACCTAGCTCAACCCCTACAGCTCCTGCATCCGCTGCGAATTCTTTATCCAAGGCATCACGTACCAATGCATTAATTGCTCCGGGCATTCCGTTAGATGAATTATGAATTGAGCCCAAAACGCTGCCCGCCAGAGGCATCTGTTGAGTATAACCTGCACTGCCCAGCTTAAATCGCACATAATCGATGGTTGCTTCGCTGCCAAAACCGTCTAATTCAAATTCTGCAAGAATGGCTAACTGATCATGCTCTAATGTGTTTTCAAGCAAATTTCCCAGCTGACTTTCACCGAACAAAATGACATGCACGCTTTCCACCACGGCACCCTTCTTCAGCGCCACAAGCTCTTTTAACACTTCGCTACTAAGCTCGTGGGCATCATCAACTTGAATTAGCAGCGACCTGGCATCCATTTGCAATTGGCCAGCTAAATGAGCCACTGCATGCGCCCTATCCTGAATACCTTCAAACTCTCCAGGTAACTGCAGCGCTCCAACCAACTGATCCATAAACTGATCAGGATTCATAAACAACGTAGCGACAATATCGACGACCACAGCTTCTTCACCAAAACTTCGAGTAATGGCGGCTAGCAAGCTTGTTTTCCCGCTACCCAAGCATCCCGAAACCGAAATCAAGGACTCGCTGTACATAGCCCGCTCGACAATCTGATCACGGACTTGACTGCGATTGCCGCCTTCGAAAAACTCATTGCTAATAGCGCTCACCCTAAAAGGGTCGAAGCTAAGCTTTAATCGTTGGACGTAAGATTTCATCACTTATCTACACAGATTCTGGCCAGCGGTTAATGTTTGTTCTAGCAGCTTAATATCAACATCGGCTTCGATATAGGCTTGACCAATAGCCTTCAGAAGAATAAACCGAACCTTTCCCTGCTCCGCCTTTTTATCCGATGCCATTAAATCCATGAACTGATCTATCGTGATATCGGCAGGAGGAACGACCTGCATACTAAATTTTTCTTCTAACATAAAGCGAATAGTTAAGGCATCAGCCGCACTGAGCAATCCCATCCGCATTGAAAGGTCTGCTGCCATCACCATGCCCATAGCCACGGCTTCACCATGCAAAAGTACGCCGTAGCCGCTTGCTGTCTCTATGGCATGACCAAAAGTATGTCCTAAATTGAGCAACGCCCTTACACCGCCCTCTCTTTCGTCAGCCGCTACTATTTCGGCCTTCGCTTCACAGGAGATCTTTATCGCTTGTGCTATGAGCTTAGAGTTCAAAGTCAAAAGACCTTCGCTATTATCTGCCAACCATTGAAAAAAGTCGGGCCGATTGATCAAGCCGTATTTTATCACTTCGGCTAAGCCAGCTTTAACCTCTCTTATTGGCAAAGTTTTGAGGAAATCAGTACAGACAACAACACATTGGGGCTGATAGAAAGCGCCAATCATATTCTTACCCGCTGGATGGTTAACCCCGGTTTTGCCGCCCACTGACGAGTCAACTTGGGCCAGCAAGGTCGTTGGCACTTGTACGAAATTCACCCCACGCTGATAAGTAGCGGCCGCAAAACCGGTAATATCACCGACCACACCACCTCCGAGAGCGAGCAGCGTTGTCTTTCGATCGCACTTGGCAGCCATTAGTTCATCATAGATATGACTAATTGCATCGAGATTTTTGTACTGCTCCCCATCGGGTAAAACAATTTCCAATACTTCCCTATCGTGCAGCAACGATCTGACTTGATCTAAATACAACCGCGCGGTGACGTCATTGGTGATCACCACAACTTTGCCAACCCCTAAGTATCCTAAAACTTTTGCCCGTTGTGACAACAGCGTGTCTGCTATCATTATTGGATAGCTTCTATCTGCTAATTCTACTGTTATGGTTTCCATTGCTTGTTCCATCAATTATTCGGACTCATCGTCAGCGTTCGGATTGCTTAGTTGGAAAAGAATTTCATTACTCACCGCCTTTGGGCTACGGCGATTAGTATCGATTATCAGATCGGCAGTCTCTCTGTAGAGAGGGTCTCTCACCTGCATCAGTTCCTTAATTCTTTTTTCTGGGTCGGGGGTTTGTAATAAAGGCCTGTTTTTATCGCGGCTCGTTCTTTCAAATTGCTGTTTAATCGAGGCGCGCAAATATACAACAGTGCCCCTGGCAGATAACCACCGACGATTTTCCGGCGACAAAATGGCACCACCGCCGGTCGCTAAGACTATTTTCTTTCTCTGAGTCAGGATCTCGATCATCTTTGATTCCCTTATTCGAAACCCTGCCTCACCTTCAACATCGAAAATCCATGGAATATCCGCACCGGTAGAGGCCTCGATCTCTCTGTCAGAATCGAAAAAACCCATCCTCAGCTCGTCGCTTATTACTCGGCCTATGGTGGTTTTACCAACCCCCATCGGACCAATTAAAAAAATATTATGTAACGGCTTCATCAAGTAATAAAGTCTCTGAATTTAAGTGAGGCTATTTGCACATGACTGACCAATAAGGCGCATGGGCAGTCGTGCCTTTGCTATATTCTAACAGACGCTAATTTCCCGGTCTCATAACAAAAACGGGCGGAGTTGATAATCAGCTCCGCCCGCTTACAGACATCGATACAGTGATGGTGAAATTATCTAATGTTGATATCGGCAATAATCTTAGGAGTTATAAAAATCAATAACTCAGTGCGGCGACTGGTACGCTCAGTTCGTTTAAACGCCCTACCAATATAGGGGAGGTCGCCAAGAAAAGGCGTCTTTGTTTCCGTTACTGTATTTTCTTCTCTAAACACACCGCCCAATACAATAGTTTCTCCATCGTTCACCAAAGCACTTGTTTGTACCTGGTTGGTGTTAATCGCAGGTACCGCACCAGAGCCGGCAGCGACCGAGTCTTGGCGGATATCCAACTGCATATTAATACGGCCATCCGGTGTGATTTGAGGAGTAACCTCTAATGAAAGCACAGCGTCTTCAAATTCGGTTATTGAGCCGCCGGCGGTGCCGCCAGCTTGCGATTGAAATGGGATTCGTACGCCTGACTGGATAAGCGCTGTCACCTTATCTTGTGTGGTAACTTTTGGCCGAGCAATAACCTCTCCATTACCGCTACTTTCCAATGCTGACAGCTCTAATTCGATCAAACCATTTGAGCCAGTGAAGCCGATTGAAAAAGAGGACGCGGCAAGATCATCCACTCCCAAATCAACAGCGAGAGCATCTGGAAAACTGATCTCGCCTACAGGAATAGGGACAGCAGCTATCGCTTGTGCGATAAGCGCGCCTATCAGACTAGGGTCTGTACCATCTTGGACTGCCGTTGTTCTGGCGGCATCACCAGCGGAAACAGCCCGCTGAATAGCTACCTGCCGAGCGTTTTCATTACTTAGTACTTGTCCTGTTGTAGCCTGAGAACCACCATAGCGAATATTGTCGCCAGTTGGTGCGCTTCCGGCTCCGCCCCATCTAATACCAAGGTCTCTGCCAAAATCTGTAGAAACGTTCACGATTCTTGCCTCTATGAGCACCTGACGAACGGCAATATCTAAGCGCGCTAGCATTGCTCTGACTTCTTGAAGTTTTTCTTCTATGTCCCTGACAATAATAATATTGGTTCGAGGGTCGACCGACGCGGTGCCTCTGGCTGAAAGAATACCCCCGCCGCGGACCGCTGCGCCACCGCCTGGCGAGCCTGCGGCATCCGCGCCAGCGCCAGCGCCAGCGCCAGCGCCCCCACCAACACCGGTGAGGAGCAGTAGAATTTCCTGCGCATCGGCATAATTAACCTGCACGAACTCTGTAAACATGGGTGCCAAGGCCTGCGCTTGTTGCGACGCCTCAAGCTTTAGTTGATCCTGCGCCGCAATTTCATCTGCCGGTGCCACGTACAACACGTTACCTTCCAACCGGCTACCAAGACTTCTAGACCTAAGCACCAGTTCTAACGCTTGATCCCAAGGCACGTTTTCCATCTGAATAGTGATGTTCCCGGAAACCGCATCACTGGCGATAAAGTTAAATTCGTAGTAATCCGCGAGAATCTGCAAGACTGAGCGCACAGGAATATCTTGAAAAGAAAGACTCCCAACTTCTCCTACATAGCCGGCTGTACCCGAATTTCCAGAGACATTGGTTGATGGTGGCTGCACGCTCACGGTATAAATATTGCCGCTTTGAAAAGCAACGTATTCGTAGGTGCCGTCTATATCAATCACAACGGTTGCCCTATCTGTTTGCCCCAGCACATCGACTGTAGTGACATTGGTGGCAAAATCGCTTACGTCAAAACGACGATTTAAATCTTCGGGAACCCCGGTATCAGCGAATTCAACATAGACTCTAGCGCCAACCTGCTCGACACTGCCGATCACTTGATCACTTGACAGCTCAATAACAACTTGGCCCTCATCTTCGTCACCGCGCCTGAAGTTTACGTCAACTATCTCATTCTGACGGGTACCGGAAATATTGGAAAATACCTGACCAACTGCAGCCACACCGCCGCCACTTCTACTGTCGTTGCCAACCTGAATTGTCAGCACGTTGCCCGTTAAATTTGACTCATAATTAACCAGCTGATCCAGATTTAAAACCAGCCGCGTTCGGCTGCCATCATCCAATACCATGACACTTTGAGCGTTATTTGAATCGATATTGAACCTTTGCTGGGCCAAACCACTAGCAACACCGTCAAGATCGAGAGAGATACGAGCAGGATTATCAAGCACAAAACTTGATGGCTCAGGAGGCACTGAATCGAACGTTAACTGGATTTCAATACTGTCGCCAGGCAAGTTAGCGAAACCGATACTGTCTAATGTTATCGACTGCTGAGCATAGCTATTAGATGACACGCCAAACGTCAGCGCAATAAGCATAGCCCACTTAAGCACCACGGCTGCGCCACTCATCGTTAGCTTTTCTATTTTTTTCTCAATCATTTTTAACATACCCATTGCCTTAACTCACTCAAGCTATTGCAGAGTCAGCGTTTGTGGTCTCTCTACCCAACCGTCATTACCGCTTGGTACTATTTCTCTAATACTCATTTGGGTTTCACTAATAGCCTGAACTCGGCCATAGTTACGCCCCAGATAACTTCCTATACCAACCCGATGCACTTCACCGAAGCCATCTTCAATAAGTGCTTCGTAAGTTTCTAGCCTAAACAGCATCCCGACCATTTTTAGTTCGCTTAGCGACTGGCTTTCCAGTAGTTCTTTCTGTCGATCAAGATCTGGCTGAACGTCTAAAACAAGTTCCCGAGATTCATCTCCACTTATAATCAGCGGCGTATCAAATGGGCTGCGCTGAGAAGCTGCACTGTAGATAAATCCTTCATAGGGCACAAAGATTGGCACCGGCTCGACCTGTGCTACCGGTCTCTCCTTCACACTAGTTACAAAGCCTTGTAGGTCAGAAAAATTGTCATTGCTCCCGCAAGCCGCAAGCAGCGTTGACAGAAAAACAATCTGTAAAACTCTATGTTGTTGAATAGATAAAATCATTACAGCTCGGCATCCACATCCTTATATCGATAAGTTTTGGCGACAATACTCATATTCAAATAGGTATCGCTTCTGGACTGAATCGTAAAATCATGAAGCGTAACGATTCTGTCGAGACTCGCCAGACCGCTTACGAAACTACCAAAATCATGATAATCACCAACCACATCAATATCGATTGGAAGTTCAATATAAAATTCTCGAACGGCTTCTTCCGCAAGAGCTATATTTGAAATTTCGAGGCCGCTGCCCTCGCCTGTGTCAGTTACATCGTCCACCAGGCCCGGCACCTCTGTTGCCAATGGCAACTGCCTTAGCAACTCGGTGAAAGACTCTTCCATCTCAAGAGTTTGAGCGCGATATTCTTCTAAATTAGAAGCAAGAAAAGCCTTCGCTTCAAATTCCGCTCGGATAGTGATTTCTCCAGCAGTTGCCGTTGCCAGCGCAGACTGAAGGTTTTGAACGTGAAAAAAGTATCCGGCTGCCAAACAACCAGAAAATATCACAATAACGATAATTGCTTTAACCGGTGACGGCCAAACACCCATGGTGTCCAGATCTTGCAGATCGGTCCAATCAAATTTTTGCAGATCGGTAACTAGCTTTGTAATAAAAGACATAGGTGCCCTTAAACCTCTTCCTGCTGTTCAGGCAGGTCTAGTGTCACAGTCAATGAGAATGTGAAAGCTTCTGTCAAAGCATTAGCGGCACCACTCGCCGCGGTGATATCACTTAAATCTGGATCTCGAAACCAATCCGAGGCCTCTAAATTACGCAACAATTCGGTGATCCGCGAATTAGATTCAGCAACACCGTCGATAGCAATTCTTTCACCTACCCGCTCGAGTGTTTTATAGTAAATACCATCTGGCAGCGTGTTAACCAACTCATCAAACATCCTAACGATTAATGGACGACTACCCTGTAAATCGGTAATCACGTTCATACGCGCACGAATATCTTCTTTTTGTTGGCGCAGCTCTGTGATTTCCGCCACTCGTTCATCAAGTATATTGATTTCGCTCTGGACAAAATTATTGCGGGCCGATTGCGTGTTTATTTCACCGACAAAATATCGATCGGCTAATAGCACCAAACCACCAGCGATGATCACAATACCCACCAAGATATTGGTAAATTCTCGTTTACGCTCTTCCCTTAGCCGCTCGCGCCAGGGTAGAAGATTAATTTGCGCCACTAGTATTCACCTCGCATGGCAAGCCCGCAGGCTATTAATAGCGAAGGGGCATCGTTTTTCAGCATAGTTTTATTAACTTTCGATCCAATGTCCAAATCCTCAAAAGGATTAGCAACACGGGCTGGAGTAGACAGACTTTCTTGCACTGATTCACTCAATCCCTCTATAGCCGCGACGCCGCCGGCCAAGAGAATATAATCAACTTCGTTATAATGACTTGATGAGAAAAAGAATTGCAGTGTCTGGCTTATTTGCTGCACTACCGCTTCTTTAAAAGGCGCTAGTATCTCATCCTCATACTCTTCAGGCAGCCCACCGCGCTTCATAGCAGACTCTGCCTCGGCCGCACTCAAACCAAATCGACGTTGAACTTCTTCAGAAAGTTGGTTGCCGCCAAACACTTGTTCACGAGTGTAGATAGTCTTGCCGTTTAAAATGACATTGAGCGTTGTCATCATCGAGCCTATATCGATAATGGCTACTGTTTGCTCATCTTGCGAGCCTATCTGTTGGGCCAACAAGGTGTAAGTTCGCTCGATTGCATAGGCTTCAATGTCGACAACTTTTGCCGTCAGCCCCGCCAGTTCTAATGCTGTGACTCTGGCATCAACATTCTCTCGCCTGCATGCAGCCAGCAGCACTTCCACCATATCAGGGCTTCGTGGGGAGAGTTCTTGGCGCTCAAAATCGATCGAAACCTCATCAAGTGGATAAGGAATATATTGGTCCGCTTCTACAACAATCTGGTTTTCCATCTCGGCGTCAGAAAGTGATGCATTCATTTCGATGGTCTTGGTAATTACCGCTGAACCAGCCACAGCCACCGCTGCACCTTTCGTTGTCGGCTTCATGATGCTGATAGCCTGACTGATACACTCACCCACCGCATCGATGTCACTGATGTTTTTCTCAACCACAGCATTAAGCGGCAACGACCGGATAACGTAGTTATCGACCTTATATTTGGACCCAACCCAGCTCAGCTGCAGCACCTTTATTGATGTCGAACTAATATCGACACCCAGCAAGGTACTGGACTTCTTTCCAAAGCCACTAAACGAACCTAATTTGCTAGTTAGTATTTCTAGCACAAGTTTTTCCCTCAAATCCCCAAAAACCGCGACCCTTGTTCAGGTCTCTAATAAAACCTATCTATGGCGCTAACAGCCTTTAACCGCTCTAAGAGCCCTCCTTGGTGACATAATTTATCAATTTGTCGACAGCCTGGCTATTTTATAGAGAAATGTTTCCCTTCCAGATTCGGGTATCGGCCTGATAAAAAATTTATACAGTTATCAATCAATTATCAGACTTTCACAACAAATAGCCACACTATTAAATAATGAACCAAGGGATTCTGCAATTCTTTAAATCAAGTCACGCTGCTGAGCTACAAATAAAGTCGACTAATCAATGGAAGATCGGCTCATCTAATATACCACCCATAATCTTTTGGTCACTGCTCTAATCACCATGCTCGGCACTCGTGTCCAAAAAAAATATCGCTCAAGCCCCTATTTCTGTGCATCGGTTGCTTTGAGTATGGCCTTTAACCCAAGAAAATCCCAGAATTACATCCCATTGAAAGTTCTCGAGTGTATACTCAGCAGTCTTTGCTCGATGATAAGCGAGTTAACGCGAAAACAGAACCGATTAGCTGCACAGACAGGTCAGCATTCGCGTTCCATCACATTCAGTTACATACTGAGGATGTTTGTTAGCCAAGCTTGAGAAGTTAAAGTCGCAAATGGATCAAACCTAGGTGCACCTCAAATTAAACACCATTGCCAAAGCTGCGAGGCTAGTGTTCCTTGCCGGAAGCGCTGGCGCGATCATGACCCTGAGTGCGGCCTATTTGTATTTGGCGCCGCTATTGCCTGAAGCGGATACCTACCGCAATGTTCAGCTCGAAACGCCGCTGCGGATATACACGTCCGATGGACGGCTCATTGACGAAATAGGCAATCGCCGAAATCCAGTTATCTACGAAGAAATCCCGCGAGTCCTCCTTAATGCAGTAATAGCCACCGAAGATTCACGCTTCTATTCTCACCCAGGAGTTGACCTGCGAAGCTTGTTACGGGTTTTCTATGGCGCTCTTCGAGGCCAAAGAACCGGCGGCGGCAGCACTATCACCATGCAACTCGCCAAAAACCTCTCCTTTGATAGTGACAGCATCTATTTGCGAAAACTTAAAGAGATCCCCTTTGCCCTGCAAATTCAGCGGGAACTCAGCAAAGAGGCGATCCTTACCCTTTACCTGAATACGATTTACTTCGGTGCGGGTGCTGACGGCATCGGCGCAGCTGCTTACGTCTACTATGGAAAAGAAGCTAGTGAACTAACCCTAGCAGAATCTGCAATGATGGCCTCGCTATTGCCCTGCCCATCGACCTGCAATCCACTTAATAGCGGAACTCGCTCCATCACTCGCCGACAAGTTAGACTTCGCAACATGCTCCAGCAAGAAATGATCTCTGAGCAAGAATACGAAATAGCCAATGCTGCGCCAATAACCGCGATGCGCCGTAATCGAGACATCGAGGTGCCAGCCCCCTATGTCACTGAAATGGTTAGGCAGCAGCTTTACAACGAATTTGGAGAGCGCACCTACTCTGGTGGCTTTGAAGTCATAACAAGCATCGACGGCGACAAGCAACTAGCCGCAAATCAAGCCGTCACCGAGGGCTTGGAGCAATATTATGATCGTCGCCACGGCTATAGGGGCGCAGAAGCTCATTACCCGCCGGATATTTTGGACCCCATTCAGATTTGGCAGGAGAAACTTGGGCCTATCCCCACCTATGGCAATCAGCCTCCCGCTATTGTGACAAAAATCGATGAGCTCAGCTTTGACGCCCTGCTCAAGTCTGGCGAGACGGTCACCATCCCTTGGGAAGGCATGAGCTGGGCTTATGCATTTAGAACCCGCAACGAGGCTTGGCCGCCTCCCAGCGTCGCCGCCGATGTCGTTAAAATTGGCGACCTGATCCGTCTTAAAGCTGGAGACTCATCTTGGACACTTGGCCAAGTCCCAGACATTCAAGGCTCATTAGTGTCGATGTCTACCGATAGTGGGCGAGTATTGGCCTTAGTCGGCGGCTACGACTTTAACCGAAGCCAAGTAAACCGAGTATTAACTGCTAGGCCATTGGGATCGAATTTTAAGCCGTTTGTCTATGGCGCCGCACTGGAAGCGGGCTATACGGCTGCATCCACAATCAACGATGCCCCAATAACCCGAGGCAACTATCGCCCCAACAACTTTGAAAATAATTTCCTCGGCCCGGTCACACTGCGCTTCGCCTTAAAAGAATCCCGTAACGTGCCGGCAGTGAGACTTTTCGATCAACTAGGCTCCGATACTGTCCTAAAATTCGCAAAGAAATTCGGCTTCCAAACAGACACTTTCCCAGCCAACGATTTAACCGTCGCACTAGGCAGCCACGACGTTCAGCCTATTGAAGTTGTCTCCGCCTATTCTGCGCTGGCTAACGGCGGTTTTAAAATTGACCCTTGGTTCATCGCCAAGGTCAGCAATCTTGCCGATGGGGTTATCTATCGGGCATCCCCGGCAACCGTCTGCGAGAATTGCACGCAGACGGATCAGGATAGTGGCACTAATAATCAAGCTGCACCGCGAATAGTGGATGCCGAGGTGGCTTATATTTTGAATACCATGCTGCGCTCAGTAATTGAAGAAGGCAGTGGCAACCGAGTGCAAAGAGAACTAAAACGCAGTGACTTGATGGGCAAAACAGGAACCACCAACGGCCCACGAGAGCTATGGTTTTCTGGATTTAACAGAGACATTGCGACCACTGTATTCGTCGGCTTTGATCAGCCAGAACCCTTAGGCGAGAGAGAACAAGGGGCGACTGTTGCAGTGCCAATCTGGATCGATTTTATGCAACAGGCACTCAAGGGCATGCCAGAAAGGATAATGAGCCGGCCGGACGGATTGGTCGATCAACTGATCAATATTGAAACAGGGGAACCTGCCACCCCAGGTGACTTAAACGCCGTCTTTGAGGTTTTTAGACAAGAAAATGCGCCGAATACTGACGCGCCCAACCTGCCGCGAATCGATGCTGCGGACGATGCTGAGGAAGTATTAACCGAAACCATTTTTTGATTCTGGCCGCCGACGTTTTTAACTCTATCTCCTAACTCTACCCTGAACCCAACGCTGAGCTTCTGTTACTCAAACTCCTGACGGCTGTCAATCAAAGGGTTTTCTCGGCCAAAAAAAACACCGCTGAAATTGATTTCAGCGGTGTTTTGACTAACAAGCGGCGGGTTCTAAGCCCGTCTGGATAGCATGCTGATTACAGCTTGCGATTTCCAAAACGCTTGTTAAAGCGATCAACTCGACCACCTGTATCAAGGACCTTCTGCTTCCCGGTATAAAACGGGTGGCAGCTTGAGCAAACTTCGATAAGGATATCTTTACCCAAGGTTGATTGAGTTTCGATGACGTTACCGCAGCTGCACGTGGCCTTCATAGGGCCGTACTTTGGGTGAATATCGGCTTTCATAATGATTCCTAATTAGTTGATGTCGCCGAACGCAACCATATGCGCTAAACCACACCTGCTTTGGTCTACAACCAGAATCAATGGCTGCAGAAGGGGCGAGCATTCTAACAGAGAAATTTCAAGACGCAAGCGCCACTGCAGCCCGCGCCTGACAAAGGGCAAAATGGACAGGCCTAAGCGCTCAATTCAGCCTTCAAACGCTGATGATTTTGCACCACTTCTTGCATTATTTGAGTGAACAGGTTGGCCACTAAATCAGGGTTGATACCCATTTCCTCACTCATCTTTCTAAGCTTTTGTAGCTTCTGCGTTTCTCGGTCAGGGTCAAATGATTGCAATTCCTGGCTGGCTTTAATTTTGCCTACCTGCAGAGTTTGGGAAAACCTATCGGCCAGCAACTTGATCAATTCATTGTCTATCTCATCAATTCTTGCTCTTGCCTGTAATAACTCAGGGGGTAGGATGTTGTTCACCATGGATCGAATCACCTGTTCATTTTCTGGGGATACTTAGTTCAACTAAGCAGCGCGACCGTCTTTAAATTTGGTTAGAGCAAAAGCCGAGGTAGGGATTATAATAGAAGCGTGCAAAAATCGCAGCTTCAAATGCGCGCCTTATTTTGAATGTAATTATTGTTAAACCGTTTTTAGCCAAGGCTGGCAATCCTGCTATGCTAAGCGCCTTGAAAACCTCACCCTAAAGCGAACTCTCACAAACCTTTAAATGCCAAACACGAACTCTTCTAACTCCCCTAATCCTGCAAGCTATCAGGGGGTAGTCTACAACATAGCGATTCAATCACCTCTCAGGCGATGCTTCGATTATTTGCCGCCTGTTAAACATCCAACACCACTGACCAGTGGCGTTCGGGTCCTCGTATCTTTTGGGAGACGTCAGGTTATTGGTATTGTGGTGGGCCGTGCTTGCCAGTCAGATCTGCCCAAGTCTAAGTTAAAGGCCATCTTGTCAGTTATCGATGCGGCGCCACTGCTACCAAAAACACTAATGAAAGTTTTGCACTGGGCGGCTAACTACTATCATCATCCTTTGGGCGATGTCTATTCCACTGCCCTACCTTCGAAACTGCGAACGGTGCAAAAGCCAGATAAACGAAACTTAGGCTGGCAGCTTGTCAAACAATGCGAGGCGTGTCCAAACGATGTCTTTGGCAAGGCTCACCGACAGCGCGCATTATTCGACTATATCCGAACCAACGGGCCGCTCACTGCCTCTGAAATGGCGCAGTCGGGCTTTAATAGCGCGGCATTAAAAGGACTAAAAGATAAAGGCTTAGTTGAATCTGTCGAGCTGCCGCCAACACTATTACAACCTTTTTCAGCGCTGGCAGCCTCTGCGCACGAGCTCAGCCTTAATCCAGAGCAGCAAGCCGCGGTCGATCTCATCAAAGCCTCCGCCAACACCTACCAGTGTTTTGTACTAGACGGGGTTACCGGGTCCGGGAAAACTGAAGTGTATATGCGGGTTATGGAAGACCAACTGCGCGCCGGCAAGCAGTGCTTAGTGCTTATTCCGGAAATAGGCCTGACCCCACAAACCATTGAAAGATTCAGAAAACGCTTTGCTTGTCCGACTGTGGCACTGCATTCTGGACTAAATGATTCAGAAAGATTTTCTGCGTGGCAGCAAGCAAAATCAGGTGCAGCAGGAATCATCTTAGGCACACGTTCCGCCATTTTCACCCCCATGCTACGTCCTGGCATCATTATTCTTGATGAAGAACATGACAGCTCATTTAAACAGCAGGAAGGGTTTCGCTACTCGGCGAGAGATTTAAGTGTGATGCGCGCCAAGGAAGAAAAAATCTCGATAATATTAGGCTCCGCAACTCCCAGCTTAGAAAGCTTGGCAAACTGCAAGAGCAATAAATTTCAGCACATAGCGCTAACCAAACGTGCAGGAGAGGCAGTGCCAGCGAAGTTACAGTTAGTAGATTCCAGCGAACAGTCACTTAAGCATGGCTTTACTGAATACACTCTCGGCGCTATTAATCAGCAGTTAAGCAGTGGCGGCCAGGTATTAGTTTTTATCAACCGCCGCGGTTTTGCACCTATAGTCAACTGCGCCAACTGTGGCTGGTCCGCTGAATGCGAGGCTTGTAATGCGCAGTTTACAGTTCACTCCAAACCAGCAGGTCTGCGCTGCCATCACTGCGGCGCAGCGCAGCGCATTCCAACCTGCTGTCCTCATTGCCAGTCAAGAGATCTAACCACCGCCGGCATAGGCACCCAGCAGGTAGAAAGTTTCCTAGAACAGCGGTTTGCTTCCACCCCAGTGATCAGAATCGATCGCGACTCAACACGGCGTAAAAACAGTCTAGATGAAAAGTTAAAACTCATTAAGCAGGGCGATCCATGCCTATTGATTGGCACTCAAATGATCGCTAAAGGCCACCATTTTCCGAGCATCTCTTTGGTAGTGATCCTTGATGCTGACTCCGGTTTATTTAGCGCAGATTTTCGAGGTCTTGAACATATGGCGCAAACCATCGTGCAAGTAGCCGGCAGAGCTGGAAGGGAAAAGCGCCGTGGGGAGGTCATCGTTCAATCGCGCCATAGCAGTCATGAAGCACTGGTAAAACTTAGCAACGAGCCCTATCACGAGTATGCGGATTATCTGCTGGAAACCAGAAATGCCAGCCACATGCCTCCCTACTCCCACCTAGCCTTAGTCCGAGCGGAATCAACTGACTTCAGTAGTGCACTAAAATTTTTAACTGATGCAGCAACCCGCGCCAACCAGTTAATTCAGGCTAATAGCTTGCAAGTCCAAACGATGGGGCCCACGCCGGCGCCTATGGAAAAGCGTGCCGGGCGTTATCGTTTGCAGCTTTTACTAAAAACTACATCTAGGTCGCAGCTTCATAGGTTGTTGTCTCAACTAGTGCCTAATTTAGAACTGATTAGGTTAGACTCAAAGTCTAGATGGAGCCTAGATGTTGATCCGCAAGACCTCATCTAAAACATTGGCAGCGGCAAAGCTAAACTAGGCGGAAAAACATCATCTGCTTACATCAACGCGACCGATACTTGGGGCGGCAGTACCCTAAAGACAAAATTATTATTTAAAACAAAGTGTTATAAAGACCCAAACGAAATGACTCAAGATTTTGCAAAAATAAGACCCGAACCTTTGTTAGAAACCCGGGTTGTGCAAGCACCTCCTGCCTGGTCATTGATGCTTACCGGCATTGTGGTTGGAATTGCTGTCGGCATATTCGCTTGCGTTATGTTCTATTTATCTGGAAACGTCCCGCCTTTAAATCAGGGGGCCACCAGCGGGCGCTCAGGATTGGCAACCGCTCCTGAGCAAGCCAACCAAACTATTCAGGCTATTGAAGCAGAAGCTGGAGAACCAGCGATTACCCTCGAATTCTACCGAGAGCTCCAAGACTATGAAGTTGAAGTTGATGCCGTGCCCGTCGAACTCACCCGCCTGCAAGCTGGAGACACCAGCCTTGAGACAGCGATCCTGCTACAAACAGGCGCCTTTGAATCTAGAGAGTCGGCTGAACGCGCTCGCCAGAACCAAGAAAATCTCGGCTTGCAAGTGTTTATCAAGCAACAGCAGTCCACAAGCAGGTCAAAATTTTTAGTGCAATCCGGTCCTTACACCGACCTTCTGCTGCTTCAGGCGGCGGAACAAGCCCTAGGCAGCGCTGGCATTCAACATTTCAGACTCAGACCGCAGTAGCCCATAGCTCAAAGCACACCTTCCTTACACTCCTAGCTAACATTTCATTGCTGGACCCTAAATAACATTAGAATGTTAGGCCCCAACTAACATTGAAATGTCAGGTTTACTCTTGATTTTCCTATCGCCATCCCAATATCCTTGTCCTAATACCCCGTTCTGTATTTTGCACAAAAATGGCTAGAACTCGGCAATTCGCGATCCAATAAGGAGAATGCTTTGGAACAATATAGAGGTACAACGATACTCTCCGTGCGCCGCGGCAACACGGTTGTAGTCGGTGGTGACGGTCAGGTGTCCCAAGGCAGTACCGTGATGAAAGGCAACGCCCGCAAAGTCAGACGACTCTATAAAGATCAAGTTATCGCTGGCTTCGCTGGCGGCACAGCCGATGCGTTTACTCTCTTCGAACGCTTCGAGGAACAACTCGAGAAGCATCATGGCAAGCTGGTGCGCTCGGCAGTAGAACTTGCAAAACTTTGGCGCACTGAGCGTTCACTCAGAAGATTAGAAGCATTATTGGTTGTTGCAGACAAAGAGTCTTCATTAATCATTACTGGCAATGGTGATGTTATCGAGCCTGAAGATTCAATTATGGCCATCGGTTCGGGTGGCACTTTTGCGCTATCAGCAGCACGCGCACTGACTCAAAATACCGAAATGGACGCCCGTCAAATAGTCGAAAAAAGCCTGACGATCGCTGCCGAAATTTGCGTCTATACGAACCTCAATCACACAATCGAAGAACTTAGTTTCTAATTACTGCGTATTAGCCGTATCGCACTGATTTTCATACCAGCTAAGCAACTATTATTTTACAGGTTGATTCAATGTCCCAAATGACCCCAAGAGAAATTTCTTCAGAGCTCGACAAGCACATTGTTGGGCAAACGTCGGCCAAGCGTGCGGTAGCCATTGCGCTGCGAAATCGCTGGCGGCGCCTGAAGCTTGATGAGGATTTACGCGCAGAGGTAACACCAAAAAATATATTAATGATAGGACCCACCGGCGTCGGTAAAACCGAAATCGCCCGCCGTTTAGCAAAACTTGCGCAGGCTCCATTCATAAAAGTTGAGGCCACTAAGTTCACCGAGGTAGGTTATGTCGGCAGAGACGTCGAATCAATTATTCGGGATCTAGTTGACGTCTCAGTAAAAATGCTGCGCGAGAAAGAGATGCAAAAAGTGCAGCAAGCTGCCGAAGATGCTGCTGAGGAACGTATTCTTGATGTCTTGCTGCCACCGCCAAGAACCGATTCCGGTGACTCTCAGGAAGTCGGAGAATCTGCCTCTCGGCAGGTATTTAGAAAGAAACTACGCCAAGGTGAGCTAGACGACAAAGAAATTGAAATCAAGGTCGCCGAGTCACCAGCGGGTGTAGAGATCATGGCACCTCCGGGCATGGAAGACATGACCAGCCAGCTTAAGAATATGTTTTCCAACATGAGTAGCAACCGCAAGAAGACGCGCAAGTTAACTGTAAATGCAGCTCTGCGGATTCTAAAAGATGAGGAAGCCGCGAGACTAGTGAATGATGATGAGATTAAAAACCGCGCCATCGAAGCAACTGAGCAAACTGGAATCGTGTTCATCGATGAAATAGACAAAGTGACCAACCGGCACGATCAGGGCGGCGCAGGCGTGTCCCGAGAAGGCGTACAAAGAGATCTATTACCGCTAATCGAAGGGTCAACGGTGACCACTAAATATGGCAGCGTAAAAACCGACCACATTCTATTTATTGCATCTGGCGCTTTTCATTTATCCAAACCCTCCGACTTGATCCCAGAATTGCAGGGACGACTGCCCATCAGAGTAGAATTAGAGGCGCTCACTGCCGAGGATTTCGAACGCATTTTGGAAGAACCAGACGCCTCACTGACCAAACAATACCAAGCTCTACTTGCAACAGAAGGCTTAGAGGTAGAGTTTACTAGAGACGGCATTGCCAAAATTGCCCAGACTGCATTTGAAGTCAACGAGCGTACTGAAAATATTGGCGCGCGCCGGCTTCACACCATAATGGAAAGACTTCTAGAAGAGGTGTCTTTTGCCGCAGCAGATATGGCCATCGGTGAAAATAGTAAAATTATTGTGAATAAAGCTTATGTCGAGGATCAATTAGATGACCTTGCTAAAGATGAAGATCTCAGTCGCTTTATTCTTTAGCATTACCTTGCTAATACCAGATCACGGAAACTGCGTAGACGATGAAACACAATGACTAGCCCGATGATTAGCCCGACACCTACAAACGTTAAGCTGCACAAGAAATCAGCAATTCTAGAACTTGTTTACAGCCCTAATGAAAGCTATGAATTAAGTGCAGAATTTCTGCGGGTTCATTCACCTTCAGCAGAAGTTAAAGGCCACGGACCGGGAGACGAGGTGCTGCAGTTCGGCAAGCAAGGCGTGGCTATTCTCAAGCTCGAGGCCACCGGCAGTTACGCTATCAAGCCAAGCTTTGACGATGGTCATGATTCTGGCATATACAGCTGGACATACCTTTATGGGCTGTGCCGCAATCACTCAGCCCTCTGGGACGATTACCTTGATAAACTGCACAACGCAGGCAAGCTCAGACAGGCATTGCCTGATCAGACCGAGGTGATTACACTTAAGGCTTTACCTAAACCTTAAACGACAGTGCTATTTTTCTCTGTGGCACTATCACCCTATAACCCTGTAACCCTGTAACCCTATAACCCT
>JBLHVT010000008.1:0-55269 GCA_047628735.1 Glaciecola sp. | reverse complement strand
CCAATAGCTCAAGACTAGCCGTTAAATCCATGGCCACTATTTCTCAGCTGTTACTTCTGATCTTTTTTAGTCAGTCGCTACTATGGGCTGCAACGCCGGATACCTTTGCCCAGCAAGTAACCGACGGTACCACCGCCTTCACAGCCAACTTCACCCGGTTTTCAAATCGCGGTCCCAATTTTCGAGTCGTGTTGCAGCAAAATGATGGCAGCTTACAAACCTATAGTGCTCCGCAGCATAACACCTACATAGGCATGCTTCCCGACCGCCCGGGCGCTCAGGTCAGCGCGGTCAGATTAGCAGATGACAGCGTGTACTATCGGGTGACATTCGAAGATGGCACTGAATGGATTTATGACGGATCTGTTACCAGCGTCCAATGCGAGCGGGACGACTTCTTTCAATGCACCCCTTTAACCGCCACCTCATTTCCCGGATTCGTTATAGGCGCCGGTGGTGCTGGCAGCGTATTATTTGGAGTCGAAGTTGGAGTCGATCTACCTTTCCATCGCTATTCAGAAAATCATAACTCTGATAGCGCTAACGCACTGTCAATGATTGAGTATTCCATAATGAATACTAATTCACTTTATATGCGCGAAGCTGGGATCCAGCATCAGCTCGGTTTGGTTGTAATCAGAGCCTCACAAACAGCAGATCCCTATGCGCCACTGCGAGGACAAGCCACAACCGCATGCCAGATAAGCGTATTGCCTCAGCATTGCGATATGCTCAATGAAATATCCAATCAGTGGGATAACGTGCTTGGCTCAACAACTCATGACATGGCGTTGGTAGTGAACGAAACTGGCGGTGCTGGGCTCGCCGCTGTTGGAACCGTAGCAAACCCAAAGGGCTATTCATCCAATGATGCTAGTGCTCTGGGAGACTTCTCGAGAGTGTTTCGCCACGAAGGTGGACACAACTGGTCTCTTAATCATTTTGATGGCGGCGCACCAGAAGGATCGACAATCAATTCTGGTAATAGCCTAGGGCGAATGTCAGGACCAGAGCAAAAATTGGTAGTGGACTTTCGCGATCAACAAATTCAATCCTTTGATAATCTTGGCGCTGCCAGTGTAGCTATACCACCGCAGGCGGCTACAGATAGTGTATACGCGAGCACCAACCAAGAATCCATAATCGACGTGCTTGCCAACGATCATGATGCAAATGGTGACGCCTTGACTCTGGTTACGGTTTCCAGTGCCAGCGAACTTAACTTAGGCGGCACCTTAGTGATAGCTAGCGGGCAAGGAGCTATGGGCCGAGATGCCGTTAAATACACTGCCCCTAACGTCAGCATTATAGATTCTACAATCGACAGATTCACTTACCGTATTAGAGATGCAAGTGGCTTAGAATCGGTAGGTTATATCTTCGTAAGACTTGGTGACATAGGAGTGGACTACAGCCAAAACTTTAACAGCTTTGCCGACGGCACGCGTGATCTTGGTGATGGCTCCATCATGACCGACGTTTGGCAAAGCACTAACCCGACAGTCCAAGTTCAAGCACAAGCGCTTCGACTTACCCCAGATTTATTAAGTCAGTTTGGCTCATTCACTGTTCCAAAGTTAAATTTGGATAAGGGCTTTCAAGCTAGCTTCAGATTCAAAATATCATCCGCCAGTACCCCAGCCGATGGCTTGGTATTTAACTTTGGTGATCCTGTTCCTAACGGCTCAATTTCCAGCCTCGGAGGGTTTGCTTCTGGCTTGGCGATCGAATTCAACACCTTCGCCAGACCGGGCTATGTCGTGCGAGTCAACAATATTGAAGTCGATGGAGGGTTCGTAGCTAACTCTAATTTTGTTGATGATAATTGGCATAGTGTGTCGTTAAGCTGGGAATCATCTGGCTCACTAACCCTTACGGTAGATAACACTGCGGTCTTTACCAGCCTTGCAACTAACGGCCTCACAGCTACTGCCGACGATATGATTGCATTCTCTGCCAAGACCGTTGGTTTATCAGAGCTAGTCTTGATTGACGACGTAAGTGTTGCCGCTTTGCCTGCCGGTAGCATAAACACAGCGCCTCAAGCGGCTGTTCCTGCTTCAACAATTACGGTAAACGATACTGACGGGCTTACGGGCGAGCTAGTAAACCTAAACGCTACCGCCACCGATAGCGAAGGCAATTTGCAATCAACGCAGTGGATAGTCGATAACCAAGTTGTGGCAACCGGCACGGCTGCTGCAATCAGTTTACCTGATGGACTAACCAACGTAACTTTTAGAGCAACTGACAGTGAAGGACTCAGCTCGTCCATTATCCTAGCTGTTAATGTTATCAGCCCCACATACCAAAATGATTGGCCGGGAACATTCGCTGGCACAACCCCAGATATAGCGCTTAATTTAGGCTTCAATAATATTGGTATACTTAGTGGGACTGATGGCCAGATTTATTCCTGCTTGCGGATATATAGCGCAGGCACACCTAGCAGTCTTAGTGGGTTTGCAGAATACGATATTGCGTTTAGCATAGTCGATGCCGCACTAGGGCAACTTCAAGTAACTAAAGCCCGCCCGTTCAACCAGACCCAAGCGCTCGCCAGCGATGGTCAGCTACCCACGTGCAGCGGCATTTTCGATCTTGCAAGTAGTGAGTATACAGACACGATTCAAGTGGGAATGGCAGTCTATTCTGTTCGACTTGTCATTAGCGACCCTACAAAACTACAATTTCAAGTTTTAGAAGCAGTACTTCTTAACTAAACGTGGCCCTACTAAGAAGAAGTTCGAAAGTGGCTGATTAAGATAGCGGAATAGCTACTCCGCTATCTTTTAAGTGATATTTGAAGCGCTAGCCTGAAACTTAGCCCCTAACAAAGCCTATCGAATGGAACTAATACCACTATCGGAGCCAGAAGCTATTTTTGAGGTGTGATCAGCCAGATAATATGATGAGCCTATACATCACCGAAAAGGTAGCGGCAAAACAATGCCTCCCGGCTGTTTTCCTAACTACAAGCACCCGGCCCTTTATTTAACTACACGCACCTGACGCTTTACTTAACTACAAGCAATCAGCGGTTTGCAATTGACTCGCTTGTAATTATGCGCAAAAGCGCTCAACCTTCAAAACCAACAAAGTGAACGAAATCTTTCAACGGCGCGCGAGTCGATTTGACATCGTTAGCGACAAAGTCGTCACTGGGGTAACCCATAGCTATGCAGGTCAGAATGTTTTGATCTTCGGGAATATTAGCATGCTCGCGCACGACAGGTGTTTGCATAACACCTTGACCATTAATGACAGAACCAAGCCCACGGTCCCAAGCAGCCAGTACAATGGCATGGCAAATAGCGCCCAAATCAAACTGAGCGATAGCAGCAGGTTCAAGTACCTTGTCATAGGTAAGTACGATAGACACCGGCGCATCAAATTGACGAAAGCCTCGCATTACCCAATCTTGTCGCTTTTCTTTGTCATCACGGGCAATACCCATAGCTTCGAATAGCTGGACAGCGATACCCACTTGGCGATCACGATGAATCCCTGTGTAGCCCTCGTTAGTTGGGAAATCACGGGTAGGCTTAACACCGCCTAGCATTCGCTCAGTATTGCCCTGACGAATCTTATCTAGCGGCTCACCAGTGACAACATGCAAATGCCAGGGCTGGGTATTCATTGATGATGGCGCGCCCTTGGCGACTTCAAATATTTCTTCTAGGATTTTTCGCGGCACCGGATCAGGTTTGTAGCCACGAACTGATCGGCGAGTGCTTATGAGTGTTTCAAAATCCATAGAGTTTTCCTTTGCTGTAGTGGTCGACAAAGCGCCGTTTTCAGTTGCTTAAAGCGAATCGTCATTTCAAGCCGAAAAAGAGTCTAGCATAGAGACCAGAGCGATTTAATAGCTAGATCATCACAGGCTCATATTGATTGTTTTAACACTAAAATTTCAGACACTGGCGAGGAAAATACGAGGCGCTAGTGTGCCGCAGGCAAGCGCTGAGGGTAGCAGCTGGTTAGTAGCAGCTGGTTAGTAGCGCGGTTGTTAGCGAGCGGGGTCAGTAGAGGGGCTAATAGAGGGATCAGTGGTCACAGCCGCTACCGCAAATAAGTATTCAATTAATCCATTTCACAAAGCGCTGATAAAATCCGATAGCAGATTTAAGTAATCTTAAACCTACTATCGGAGTTATTAACGGTATCGGAGCCAAGTTGAGCCGGCCGCCTATTGCACCGCGTATTTAGTTAATGCGCCACCGGCCCAACTCAAAGAGTTTGGCCCTTCAGCTGCATAGACATTGCCATCGGCGTCAACTGCCACGCCTTCCCCCGCAGTGCCCTGATAAACACGATCGTCTCGCTCGAAAGGAGGGATAAATCCGGTGATATGATCTTCGTCAACATGACCAATGCGAACACCGTTGCGCCAACCTACGTGATTGGTTGGGCCGGACTCTGAATCAATCGCATAAAGCGTGTCATCGGCGGTGATAAACAGTCCACTAATGCGGCCATACATATACCGCGAATCTAAATAATTTCCTTCTTGATCAAATATTTCAAGTCGGTGGTTGCCACGATCTGCAACCCAAAGACGACCTTGAGAGTCAAATGCCATGGCATGAGGAGTTCTGAATTCACCGTGGAGAACACCAATCTGCCCCCACTCTTTAAGACGACTGCCATCGGCTGAGAATTTTATGATCCTCGCGGTTGACCCAGATGCTCGACCTTCGGTCATGGCATCGGTGCTAGTCATGCCTTGACCATTGTGGCCGTCAGACACGAAGATGCTGCCATCAGGGGCCGTGATTACATCATTAGGTTGGTTGAACTGATTCGGACCGCTGCCCGGCTGCCCGGGGGTACCCAGACTCATTAGCAACTCACCTTCAGGACTGAATTTATGCACCTGGTGGCCCTTGGTGCCTGCTTCATTACCGGCAAAGTCAGTTACCCAGATGTTGCCTTGAGCATCCGCATGAATACCGTGCGGGGTGACCATAATGCCACCGCCGAAGTTAGCCAAAACCGCGCCGGTGTTGCGGTCAAACTTGAATATAGGGTCGACAGGATTATTGTCACAATTCACCGGGACACCGCTGCCAAAGCTGCTGGCTCCGCATCGCTCATAGGCCCAGATATTGCCATCGATCTGATCGATATCAACGCCAGCCGTGGAACCCCACTCACGGCCCGAAGGTAAATCTCCCCAATTTGTCATTACAGTTGGCGCGGGATTAGGTATCCCGCTTCCAGAAATAGGATTGCCAGCATCAGCCATAGCAGCTACAGGCGCTATAGCGGCCGCTTCAACAGCTGTGTCAGGTGAGGAACAGGCTGCTAAAAGTGCGGGCAGGCACACGCATAGCGCGGAAAGTACAATTTTCTTCGAATACATTTGGGGCTCCCTCTTATTAATTTTGATTCTAGTTTTGGTTTTAGTTCTAGTTTTGAAAAGTTCTTGCAGCATAAGAGCATGGGCCAGCCAAGTCTAGCTAGGATCACTATTATCGAGTCACCCAGGCTGTGCTGACCCAGCACGAATGGATCATAATTGAAGCCGAGGGCGACCCCCTAAAAGCTCCAATTATGTCTTTCCTTTTTTAATGCAGCGCCTTTATTGAATAGCCTTTATGACTTCACGTGCCAGATCCCAGTTACTGAATCCTTGTCGACCGTAGTCTAGTCCTCTGCGAACAATCACTAGATCGTGAGACGGCACAATCACGGTGTACTGCCCCCGATTGCCATTGGTGGAATAGGCGTCTTTAGGGACGTCATCGCGGCCTTCCGGCACCAGCCAAAACTGACCGCCATATTGACCTCCACGGCCAACCGTTGCAGGCGCCGCGGTGCTGCTAAATTCAATCCACTTCTTCGAAATCAGTCTCTGCCCATCCCACATCCCATCGTTGAGATACAGCAAACCAAACCGCCCTAAATCGCGGGCATTGGTATACACCTGACTGCTGAGAATAAAGTCGCCAAAGCGATCAGTACTGACAAGCGTATTGCGCATACCTATCTTGTCCAGCAGTGCTTTACGAGGATATTCTGCGTAGGCTTTTTCACCGCCAAGGGCAAGCTTCATGGCATAGACGCCCAGCAAGGTATCGTAGTTTTCATAATCCCAGTAAGTGCCTGGTTCACGAATCAAGGCACGGCTGCGAGCACCGGTCACTGAGCTTGCGCCAGCCCAGTAGGATAAACCCGAGCCGGTTGCATATTCCATTGCGCTATTGTCGATAGTTTCCAATCCGCTGGACATATTAAGCACATGACGAAGGGTTATGTCGTTACGCGGATCTGTCTCTAAAGAGCGATTTTCTGGATACCAATCAAAACCCAGCGGCTCATCCAGCGACATCCTACCGTCGTCTACCAGCATGCCAATGAGAGCAGAAGCGATACTTTTAGCAGTAGACCAAGTTCGCGTTCGAGTCGTCATGTCGATGCCCGCGCCATAACGCTCATGAATTATTTCGCCTTTATAAACTACCAACAAACTGAGGGTATCCTGCTCTGGCGTGTCACGATCAAATGCCCAGTCTGACGCTGCCAGCAGAGCTTCTTTATCTATATTGCCAGGTAAGTCTTTATCGGTAACAAGATCACCATTAGGCCAAGGGATCAGAGCGGGATCGCCTGCAGGTAAAGGCAGGGTAAACTCTGGCAATTCATCAATATCAGCAAGGGTTTGGTCTGGAGGTAACACTATGCAGCCAATGCCTTCACGAAAAACCGCTCGCATCACGGGCACCGCGCCAGGTAATCCTACTTCGACAGCCAGCCTCTCTCTATCAATTGTGTAGTCACCGCCCTGCGCATCACCTATCGGATTGCGCAAAAATGCTAACTCTTGCTGAAAAACTTGCTCTAGGCTACGGCCGCCAGTAAACAGGCCATTGCACATGAACACGGCCTGCTGGCCGCGTTGGACCATGGCCCGCTGCGGTTGCCAATAGTCGTAGCTCTCTGCCTGCTGAGCGTTAGCCGCGACTGGCAAGCTTAATATTAATAAAGAGAGTAGTAGTGGTTTGCTTCGCATTGATAATCCCCCAAAATGAGTGCAAATAATATACCTCAGTTCCAGCAAAATCGCGCCTTAAACTACTAATCAGATAATCGCTAAGCCCACTGTCTAGTGAACCTTTGGCGCGAAAGGATAGCCTTTGTGGAACAACACAATTCTCTGTTTAGGCCAAAATATGACTTAGCTCAAATAGATTTTGGCATCGCGGTGATATTTCGAAACAAGCGCTAAGCTAAAGCTTATAAGACAAAAAAGAGGCCATCGGGCCCCTTTTCAGTAACACTAGAATGCTTACAGCAGATTAAACTTTGCTAATCGCTGCAGCCACACTGTCCAGCGCGCTTTGAACCACAATACGTGAAGAGCCGAGATTCATTCGCATATGGCCTTGACCACCGGCGCTGTAGTTGGAACCAGGATTCATATAGACGCCAGCGTTTTCGACCAAC
Organism: Glaciecola sp.; assembly: GCA_047628735.1. Lineage (GTDB taxonomy): Bacteria > Pseudomonadota > Gammaproteobacteria > Pseudomonadales > Pseudohongiellaceae > UBA9145. Next base: position 47,820 of record JBLHVT010000008.1, on the reverse strand, counting down.
CAATCTTGAAAATAATGCTCTGGACTAGATTTACCATTGCGGATTGCCATCTCGCTAGCATCGATAGATTCAATCACTGCACTAAAATCAATCCACGATAAATAAGTTCCCTGTGCCTTGGTGACACTAACGCCGGGCATTTTGGCCACCGCATTTTCGACGATTTTATGATTATTATCCAAATAAGGCATAACCTGATCGAACCAGTCCGCACCATGGCGATAGGCCGCCTCATTAGCCACTACGCCCAGGGTACTTAAGTCTCCTCGATGATGTTGCTTAATTCGACTTAGAAGCACAGGATTTGTGGTGTAGAAATAAGCATTCTTCATTCCTGCCAGATTGAAAGTTTTGCTCACCGCATTAAACGTAATGCTGTTATCGACCACGGCCTTATCCGGCAAACTTGCGAACGGCACATAGCTATGTCCGCCGCGAACGATGTCCGAGTGAATTTCATCCGAGAGCACCACAATTTGTTTCTCTAAGCAAAGCCGCCCTATGCGTAACAAGTCTTCTTTGGACCACACGTTGCCAGTTGGGTTCTGTGGATTACAAACAATCATGGCATGAGTATCAGGCGTCATTTTCGATTCAAGGTCTGCCCAATCTATTTCATAAGTCCCGTTTTTATAAATCATTTCACTTTGAGTTTGAATGACTTGAGTATGACGACAATGATAAGGGAACCCATCATAAGTGGGTGTGAGCATAAGAACTTTGGTACCCTTTGGCGCGAAGCTCCTTAGTGCTGCAATAACGCCAGGGTATACACCGTCAGATACAACCACTGACTCTGGATCCAAATCAAGATCATGGCGCTGACCGTTCCACTGCACAATAGCATCGCGCAGTGAGTCGGTGCTGCTCATATAACCCCAGTTGTGGTGCCGGCATCGCTCCATTAAAGCGTCGGTGATGCAAGGTGCAGCTTCAAAATCCATAGTGGCAACACCCATGGCGTATTTTACTTGGCCCTCGGTATAAAGTTTTGGCGGGCTGTCCCAGCGCGAGCAATTACTGCCAATGCGATTGTAAACTGTATCAAAGTCGTAGAGACCATTGCGCATACGGGAGGGGGATTGTGCTGTTGCAACAGTGGCCCCGGTTGCAATTGCGCCTGTAGCGCCAGCAAGCGCGGTCATGCCAGCACTCTTAATGAAATTCCTTCTGTTTAACCCGACGTTTTTTGACATCGTTATCTCCTCACTGTAGTTGTGCAAAAGTTGTGCAGAAATATGCAAAGCTGTGCTTTTAATTATTCTTGAGGGTCACAGGCGAACCTTGCAGCAGCAACTTCCTAGAGGGACATCCAGTAAGGATCAGCCCAATATTGCACTTACACTGAAGCAAATACAGGTTAGTTTAGTCGTTAGCTATCCTCTTTATTTGTACTGATTTGAGACACAGGACGCTCATCTGAGAAGGCGCCATTGATATTGTTTTCACTAAATTTTTTTAAACTTAATCGTTTAACTTAACCCAGCACTCGGCGAAAGACCTCCACCGCTTTTCCCATTTCTTCTCGACTACCTAAAGAAATACGGCAGTGGGTGTCCTGCAGAGGCGGAAAGTCTCTGCCAACAGAAATGCCATTTTCAATACAAGCTGCTCGAACAACGCTAGCAGGTCGTTTTAAATTGGGGAAGATATGATTGGTATGTGACTCGGGCACATCAAAACCCAGATCGTTAAGAGCTCCTACAGTGAAAGCTCTAATTTCAGCATTTTCCTGTCTCTCCCAAGCGATATGATCGGTATCTTCAAACGCCGTCAGAGCGGCAATCGCAGCAATCATGTTGACATCCCCCATGCCCCAAGCGCTGTTAATTTCTTCTAAGGTGCCAGCATCCGCTAAACCATAACCAACTCGCAGTCCCGCCATGCCATGGGCTTTGGAAAATGTTCTGGCGATAATGACATTGCTAAATTCTTTAGCTAAAGGCAACGCTGTTTTCATCATCGAGGCATCGACATAGTCGATGTACGCTTCATCTACTAATATTTTAGTTGTTGGTGAGCGCCGCACTATTTCTTTAATCGCCACTTCCATTGCTGCGGGGCCATGAACAGTGCCGGAAGGGTTATTCGGATTACACAGGTACACCATACCTGCGCCCCTGGACGCGGCAACCATTGCGTCCAGATCAATATTAAGGTGACTGTCCAGTGGTATAACTTTTACCTGCGCACCGATTTGCCGAGCCATTTGTTCTGAAGTAGTAAAGGAAGGTGCTGCTGTTACTAATGGCTTATCCGCACTACAGAATGCGCGAACTGTGCCTTGCAGTATGGGAGTAGAGCCTGTGGACATAAGAATATTATCAACACCAACGTCAAAATGGTCGACGATGCTAGCCTGCAGCTCACGCATGTAATCCGGTGCATAGCCGCGACCGATGCGCTTGCTTATCGCCGAATGAATGGCTTGTATTGTTTTTGGACCTGGCCCACGTGCGCTCTCGTTTTGGTTGAGCTGCATGATGCCGCCATCGAAAACACCAGCAATGGCCGCCTCACGAGTCTGAGCATGGATAATAGGATTTAGAAGACCAGCACCAGAGATAACGCCGGCTGCCGTGCCTAAGCCGGCACTTTGGATAAAACCGCGACGGGTGAATTTCATACAATAGCCCTTGTTAGTGTTTTTCTTACAAAGATCCCAGTACTACTGGCATTCTGCTCTACAGGGTTCTTTATTGTTATTATATTTTCCTCTTCCATCATACTGCCGAAAACTTCAAAAATGCAAAGAGAACGGCAGGTTTTTGACCAAAAAATGACCTAATAATCAGTCTTCCAGAGGGTAAGCCTCCCACAATTCCACCTTATTGCCCTCAACATCGATTATCCAAGCGAAGCGACCATAGGGATAATCTTCCATATCCCCCACTTGCTCAACTCCAGATGCTTGCAATTCTGTAAGAAATGCATCGAGATCACCCACGATATAGTTAATCATCAGCTGCTGCTCCGGCCGCGCAAATTGATCGCTAGCCAAGGGCACGGGTGACCATACTGTTCGATGGGTCTTGTTGGACTCTAAATAATCCCGCCAAAAGAAATGGGCATAGCCATGCTCCACGGCCGGAATCCCAAAATGATCTTGGTACCACTGCCTGAGAGTGTCTGGATTCTCAGCCCTGAAGAAGATACCTCCAATGCCTTTAACATGGCCTTCCCATGTGCCAGGCACCTCTGGGATTTCTTGGGCCACCCCAACGGTAGCGTGCAACAACAAGGGGGAGGCCAATAGTCTTTTTCATAGTCACTCCAGGTAACTTTTTTAGGTTCAGAATTTAAGAGGATGCCTGCGCCGAATTGCAAAACTCATTGATGTTAAGCTCATTCCAGCGTGACTCTTCCCTCGTTCATCAAAAAAAACCTGCCGCTTATCACTCCTAGCTCGCCTTAACCTGCCAGATAGTTATTCTGCTTGCCTATTCGTCAAGGAGTCAGGATTGTGAATAAATCCCTTTTTACTTCAACTGTGCTGTTGCTTCTTAGCAATGCACTCAATGCCGCTGACGCCAAATGGGATCACTATGGCCAAGACCAAGGTGGCAGTCGTTATTCTGAGGCCACTGAAATCGATTCCAGCAATGTTGGCGCTCTGGATGTTGCATGGGAATTCCATACTGGCCAAATGGGCGAAGGCTGGGCGGCAAAAGACAAGCTGAGCTTCCAAACTACGCCTATTCTTTGGCAACGACAGCTCTATTTCACAACGGGATTCAATGAGGTCTTTGCGGTTAATGCCCAAACTGGCCAGCAGATCTGGAAATTCGACCCAAAGATACCCAAACAGCGCCGCTACGCAGAGGTTGCATCGAGAGGCGTTAGTATTTGGCATGGGATAGGCGACTCAGATTGCAGTCATCGACTCTTCTTTGGCACTCTGGACGCGCGTCTTATCGCGCTAGATGCAACAACAGGTAAACCCTGTTTAGATTTTGGAGATCAAGGGCAAGTGGACCTCACCCAAGATATAGGTCTTAAGGATTTAGTTGATTACACCATCACCTCACCACCGGCAATCCTAGGAAATGCGATCGTGCTGGGCTCGGCTATCGGAGACAACAGGGCCGTGAATGTTGAACGAGGCATAGTTAGATCTTTTGATGCCATTACTGGGGAACTCAACTGGGCTTGGGATCCTGTGCCTTCCTCACCAGAGGATGACTATTATGGTGAGTGGCAGGGTCAAGGTGCCCGCAATGGCGCTGCCAACGCTTGGTCTGTATTCTCTGCTGATACTGACAATGGCATTGTCTACGTACCTACTGGCTCCGCCTCTCCAGATTTTTATGGCGGTGAGCGACCTGGCAATAACAACTACGCCAACTCACTTGTGGCCCTCAACGCTGATAGCGGAAAGGTGATTTGGCACTTTCAATTTGTTCATCATGACGTATGGGACTATGACACCGCGTCTCAGCCCGTTTTGTTTTCATTAATGAGAGATGGCTTGGAAATACCGGCAGTAGCTCAAGCTACAAAAATGGGAATGGTATTCGTCTTTAACCGGCTTACCGGAGACCCTTTATTTCCTATTGAAGAACGCGCTGTACCTCAAAGCCCAGTGCCTGGAGAAACGCTATCTCCAACCCAGCCATTCTCAAGCTTGCCTACGCTAGCTGACCATTATCCAATTACCGAAGAGCACGCCTGGGGCATCATCCCTGGTGACCGACGTGAATGCGCAAAAAAAATTCAACAATTTCGATCTGAAGGAATTTATACCCCGCCTAGTTTGCAAGGGTCATTAATGTGGCCTGGCTACGGTGGCGGCAGCAATTGGGGCAGTGTTTCAATTATCCCTGACCAACAAATCCTTGTCGGCAATGTAACGCAAATGCCAATGGTGGTAACTCTCTATCCTCGGGAAGCGGGTCTAGAGTTAGTACGTGCGGGCATAATTGAAGATTATTCCGAGCAACGAGGTACGCCATATATTATGGAGCGTCATGCTTTTCTATCACCAAGGGGTATTCCTTGCATCAATCCACCTTGGGGGAAGATAGTTGCGATCGACCTGCAATCTGGCAAAAAAATCTGGGAAGTGCCACTTGGCACTATACAAGATGATGCGCCGGCCCTAGTCCCTAATATAAAATACGGAATGCCAAATACGGGCGGCAATATCACCACCGCATCGGGACTGATTTTCGTGGCAGCATCAACCGATCACTACTTACGCGCATTTGATCTGGAAAACGGCGATGAGTTATGGAAAGGACGTCTGCCAGCAGGCGGCCAAGCGACTCCCATGACCTACACTATCGATGGCAAACAATATGTCGTGATCGCCGCAGGCGGCCATGGCGGCTTAGGCACTAAAACAGGAGACTCGCTATTGGCTTTTGCCTTATAGTTAAACCATGCGATCTACATTCACAAAGTACCGATGGCACGCCTTCGCGTGGATTTTCTACATTTTTATCGGCAACACTCTCACAGCATTCTCGGTGATTCAAGAATATGCGCGCAATAGTCTTGTGGTTGAACCTTGGGAGGTCTTCACTTGGGAGCTATCCAGTGGCGCGATGTCACTGATGCTAGTTCCCGCGATTCTTGTCTATGAAAAGCTTTTCCCTATCGACTTCCAGCGCCCGCTGCCTACCCTGGTTGCACATATTCCTGCCACTTTCGTCTATAGTCTCGTTCACATTGGGGGTTTTGTAGCGCTTCGTAAATGGGTCTACAGTTGGGCTGATCGAATTTACACCTTCGGTGATTTGCCTGTAGAGCTTTTTTATGAATACCGCAAAGACGCAGTTACCTACATCTCCGTGTTAATAATCATTTACGTGTTTAGGGAATTGAGACGACTAAAAAAGGGGGAAGCCAAACTAACTAGAACCGAACAAGAAAATAGCCAATCACTTAAGCTAATTGCGACTAAGGGCAACCAGAAAGTAGTTATTGCTCCGGCTGACATAGATTCGATCGAGGCAGCTGGAAACTACGTCCAGCTTAATGTTGGTGACTTGAGTTATCTGATGAGAGCAACAATGCAAAGTGTAGCCGAACAGCTTAGGCCTTTTAATTTCTCTCGAGTTCACCGAGCCCATATCGTCAATGAAGACAAAATTATTTCTGCCAAGCCCAAGAGTCACGGAGGCATGCTTTTAGAACTAGCAAGTGGAGCCCAATTGGATTGTTCTCGCCGCTACCGTCAAAATCTGCGCAGCCTATAAAAATATCCAGCACCATCCCTGTCGACTATTTCTTCAAGTCACTCTGATCAAGGCGCCAGCGCAACAAGTCGATTCGGTCTTGACCGAAGAAGGGCTCATTATTAAATACGTAAGTCGGCACTCCCCAATGACCGGAATCTTCTAAAGCATCCTGATTAGCACTGATTTCTTCAAGATGATTGCCATTTTCAATATTGGCTCGCAGCTCGGCAAGATTGAGCCCTGCATCACTCACCGCTTTAGTAAAATGATCGCCCTGATTCCAGTCTTTGATGCCGCCAAAGATAAGATGAGAAACATGCTTAGCGAACTCAATTCCTCTGCCCTGACGCTGAGCTTCAACCCCTAGCTTAGTTAGCTCATGAATCAGCGGCTGCTCTTCAGCGATCTCGTAGGTCTCCATATTTTGAGTGATAGGGTCAGGATTTGGCCAATGCTTAGCCATTCCTAAAAACTCCGCTCGCCTCACCCAATCGAGACCTATATAGCGGGCCCGCTTCAGGTTCGACGGATCGAAAAATTCAGGATTTCTCACGGCAATAGGAAAAACCGGCCGCAGATTTACAGCAGCCGTATACTCCTGCTTGAGTTTAAGCATGTCCGGTGTGGCGAGATAGGAATACGGGCTTCTGAAAGAGAAATACACATCTACATCGGACATTTTATGGCTCCACACTTTTTAGTATTATTAGTTTGGGTCTATAGCTAGCTTGGGTCTATAAATAGTTCTCACCCACTGAACAGGCTAAAATTCTACTGATGTGGCTATAGGGCAATTTTGTTTCATCGTGCCAATCATTAAATTGTTGCTGAATCCTTTTGAGGTCCCTTTGACTGCTTGGCTTTTCTGTGATGTCCAAGCCAATACTGCGCAGCGTCACCACCACATCGGTGGCCAAGATAAAACAGTCTTTGCCCATCCTGCGTAAAAACCAAAGCGCGCTTTGCCCGCCAAGCCGGGAGCCGTGCTTTTTAAGATAGGCCATTAACCCTATTTGATCCGACTCTGGCCAATCTGCAACAAATTTACCAAAACTGCCATGACGCCTAACCTCATCTTGAATAAAATAGACATTATCTTGCAAGGCTTTAATCTTTTGCCAATTACGAACTACCCGTCTATCGCTTGTGTAAGCTTCCCATTGTTCTGGCGATAACATCGCTAAGGTTTCAGGCTTAAAGCCAAAGAATGCGTCTTCGAATTCCGGCCATTTTTTCTCTATAACTTTCCAGCTGAAACCAGCTTGGTTGATGCACTTGGTCATCATAGCCAGATAACGATCGTCACCTGTCTCTGTTAGCAGCTTTTTACTTGCCACCTTTGGCATCAGTTCTTTAAGCCCTGCAGGGCCGCCTTTGCGTTTTTCTGCCCTTTCCTTAATCTTCTTGAATGGGGTCATCGTATGCGCTACTTTATTTTTTCCATTGTATTTCGTTCTAGAATCCGAAAGGCTATTGTGATGGATAATCTTCACTGGCGGCAAAACGTGCATAGCCCAGCGCCATCGCTTTGGCGCAATCACCTGGGGTGGGGCCACCGACGAAAAAACCAATGCAGGGTTTTTCAATTAACTCAGGATAATTCTTCTCTACCCATTCTCTGGCATCATAATATATCTGCATGTCATTTGAGCTTGTGTCGGCGGCGCTTATTTTGCCGTCAACAAAGGCTATGGTAAACGTATCTGTAACATTGAAATCCAGTTTCAAAGCTAACATCGGATCGTCTTCAACGGTAATGGCACAGCTCACCCTGTTCAGTGATGTAGCAACACATGGCTTTCTTTCGACTATCTTGTAATTACCTCCTTTTGCCCAGCCTTGATAATAAATTACTGAGGCACGGGACTCGTCAGCCAATGCGAGAAGAGACGCTAATTTATTTTTGTCAAAGGAGTAGAACGCATCTATAAGCGCCTCCGCAGTTTTTAATTCTGCGTTGCCGATTTCTGCCTCGGGTGATCTGTTATCAACTCTACTTACTCCGCAGCTAAGTAGGCTAAAGAGGCAGCTCCCTAACAGTAAACAAATCTTCATTTTATGGCCTTAAAAAATATTTTCGGATCGACTGATCACTACAATTTTCGAATAGTGTCGTTTGAGCGAAACGGAATGCTCAGCTGAGTCAGTATAGACAGCGGTTTACCTGTACCATTGCCGATATTTTCTATACCTTCTTTGCCCGAAAAAGTACCGAACAGTCGATCCCAAAGAATAATGACACAGCCGAAATTGGTATTGCTCTCCTCATAATTACAAGAATGATGAAGCTGGTGATATTGAGGCGTATTAAATATATAACCAACAATACCCGGCTGAAGCGGCAAATTGGCATGAGTCATCCGGGTGGTAGTCACTAAAATTGTCACGTATACCGCGACCACATCTGAACTGGCCCCTAGTAGCGCAAGCGCAATAGCCCCTCCCAGATTGAGCGCCAAAAACTCAAGAGGATGGGTGCGATCGGCCCGAGCAACACTCATTTTTGTAATATGGTGGTGAGTCGCATGAATACGCCAGAAAAAAATATAACGATGCTGAACTCGGTGAGCCCAGTAGCCGATAAACTCCGAAGCGATTAGCGCTACCAGGGCCGCAAACAGAAGTCCAAGAGTAGAGCTTGGTTGCATCGAGAAAGGCAATCCACTGGAATCCCGTATCGCTGTAAATGCATCAGAGATTGGCGTATCGTAAAACTCGTCATAAAGTGGAAACCAAATTAAAAACCCGGCTAGCACCCAAAAAGCATCTTCTGCCAACTCTCTCCAGTTTAATAGCCATTCACGCCTTTTAGGGACTAAGCGCTCGGCCAGCAAAATTAGCGGTATTGCTGAGAAAATTATCAAAGTCACTAAGAGATCCGCATCCATCCATCCCCATGTGATGGCAGTCGCGACCAGTAAGGCACAGCCAAATACATAAGCAGGCTGTGGGATCGTCCACAAAAGACGGAGGGAGTTTGACATTAAAAAGTTCTCCAGTTTTTACAATCAATGGCATAACGAGAATAAATGAAATACCAGTTAAAATCTTAGCTGTACAGAGTCACCAAACAATAAAAAAATTTAATCATCATGGGAAAAGCCTAATAGCCAAAGACGCACTAAGTTGAAGCGTTAGTCAGCTCAATGGCGTGGCCGTGAGGGGTGTTGATATAAGCGGCTCGCCACTTTTCAATGCGGGTCGATATCTCGGCCGTTGATGATAAACCTTTCTCGCTTACTATTTTCTCTAATGCACACAGCCAGTGCTGGTAGTAAGTATCACCTAGATCAGGGTCACCTTCTAGCTGAGCCGTAGTAATTTCAGCGTTTAAATGTGTCGCCCACTCACCCCAACTAAAAGCACCCGATTGATGAAGCGCCACCACAATGCCAAAGGCTTGTGCCTCCCATGGCTCTTTAAACACAGGCCCCTCGCTGTCACAGGGTTGAAACGGATAAGTTTTAGCTAACGGCATAACTGCTTACTCAAGGTTTTCTAGATAGGGTTGCCAGAGGTCTATCAGCACTTCATTTTCGTCGGAGTTTTCGCCGCTTGAACCCCATAAACTGTTGCTGGAAAAACGAATGCGGTATAAATATTCGCCGATGTGCTCACCTAGCGAATTCTTATCGGGATACACATGACAGCCGTAATTCTCTTCTATTACCCCTATAGAGCCTTGCGCATAGGCGGGCAATCTCGAATGGCCTTCAGTGTGCATCTTTTTTGCCCGAACTGTGTCGCCCACATTAAATGTCGGGGCAGCGTCGCTTGGCATGAGTGTAGGGCCACCTGTCCCTATTATTCTTAATGCTTCTTGCGCGTTTGGAACCGTTAACTGCGCAGCTGCTTTCTGCACACCGCAGGCTGCTGCCAATTCTTCTTTGGTCACCAAACCTTTACGAACTAACAGATTTTGTATGCCAGCCAGCCAATTTTCATAATAGCTATTTTTAAGGTAATCGACAGGGTGCTGAGATTCTCGCGCAAATCGGGATTCATCGATATTCCACTGTCCTAACATACCGGTGGCTAAAGTCATGGCGAAAACTCGGCGCTCCCATTCAGCGTGAAAAACAGGTTCTTCTGATTCTAACTCGGGGCAGATTGGACCAAGTCCTTGCTTACCACCCAAATCGTGTCCGCCTTTCATTGCGCTTACTCGCCTGTTATCACGTTTACTAGCTAACACCATCAATCGATTTGGCTAGCTCAACGCCAATCATTGAATTGCGCGTCACCAAACCTCGCAGCCTCTCCTCGCTCCACTGTTCAGTACCCGCAGGTTGCAAAGGCATGACTAAATAACGCATCTCCGATGTTGAGTCCCATACACGCACTTTGGTTTTGTCCGGCAAGGTGGTGCCAAACTCAGCCAGGACCTGTCTCGGCTCACTGACAGCCCGGGCACGGTACGGTGCTGATTTATACCAAGTAGGCGGCAGGCCCAAAACAGTCCATGGGTAACATGAGCACAGCGTACAAACTACTAAGTTGTGGATTTGCGCGGTGTTTTCCACAACCCGCAGATGTTCCCCTTGCCGGCCGAAATAGCCGAGCTCAGCGACAGCACCCGTGGCATCTGCTAACAGCGCTTCTTTAAAGCTTGAATCCATCCAAGCCTTAGCTACCACATGAGCCCCATTTTGCGGGCCAACCTTGTGCTCATAGTTGTCGATAATGGCATTGAGGGCCTCTGGATTAACTAGGCCTTTCTCAACCAGCAAGCTTTCCAGAGCCTTTACTTTTAGCTCGAGCTCCGGTGGCGGCTCAGTATGATCGTGAGAGTGACCGTGCGAATGAGAGTGTCCATTATCTGAATGTGCCATAGATTTTACTTAAAGGTTAAGGGGCGTAAAAGTTAATTACTTAGACTCAAAAGATTCCCATAAGAACTTCGGCAACGCAAGCCTCAACTCACGTCCTCCTTGCTCGTGTAAGCAATCGCAGTAAACGAGCTAAACCAATCTAGAACTAATCGCAGGCCGGGCCATGCCGCACCTGACGGCGCATAACATGAAGATACATATCGTGGACCTGCTGTTTAGTCTGAGAATTGGCACAGCGAAATTCAGCCAACGAAAGCCCATTGGAAGCCAGTAAACGTTCAAACGCTGCGCAGTCAATTTCAAGTAGAACTCTATTAGGCATATATCCTCCTCAGGTGTTTTTTGTATAAACCCATTAAGCCTGTTACGGGTTGCTACCGACATAAGCATAGTAATGCGAATGATTCTCATTAGCAATAAAAGCTTTAGGCTGTCTCTCGGTGTGGACTCCCTCCTGCCCCGGCCTCTCCTTCAACTTCAACTTCAACTTCAACTTCAACTTCAACTTCAACTTCTTCCATAAACAAAAGGGGCTCTTAATCAGAGTCTTGAATGAAGCTGATCTGAGCGGTCTGATACTTTGGCTTAACGACTTCTGCCATGTAAGACTTCATTGTTTCAAATGGGGTATCCACTAAAAGCATATTAGTAACCCACCCAGGAATATTGGATCCGGGGTTGATATGAGCTTGGTTCAATATCTCTATAGACCCATCTGGCTGCGGAGAAAACTGCCAAGTTGCATTGGCCTGTTTTAATCTGAGGCGACCTCTTTTTTCTTCTACCCCATCACTCACTGCGCTACTCTTCATCGTCACCTGCAATGACTTTGGGTCCTGGGTCCAGATCACACGAGCAACGACATCGCGGTCTGTTACCGGAAAAGGCATGTCATTGTGGGTGTATGTATACCAACGATACAGTTTCACTCAACCTTTCCACCAAAAAGGATTCGGCGCACTTATCCGCCCATTGTGGGCAAGCCTGCGCATCTTCAATAAGCGCAACCAGAGACGTTAAGCTTACTCCCTTTATTAGGCTTACCGATTTCACCTCTTTGTAGGGTGAGCCTGCAACAGGCCGAGTAAAGACCTGTATACCCTCTCTGTCCCGTTCAAGATCCCAGTCTGAACCTTGCCCATGGGAAACTCCGCTAACGAATACAACAAGGCTCAAAACACTGGCATTGATTAACTTCACGTTACTAAAAAAAGCACAAAAGTAAGTAAAAGATGCTGAGTTTAGTTGAGCACTTTTCATCGCGTTGTTCTTTTCCTGTTTATGTTTATGCTGTTTTCAAATTCACACCGCTAAAACTAAACCTACCGGTAGCTTTCACACTTAGATTAGTCTTAAAAACTTATTATAGAGTCACCGGCCAAGCAGTCGACAGCTTCCAAGGCTTACTAGACCTTGGACTACGCCTTTTGTATTCACAGAAGTCCCAATCCTAGGAACAATGGCTATCGGTGAGCACACTTTATTCCAGCTATATAAGTATCGCCAGCACTTTGTGGATTGTGAAGCGCAGGCGTTGGCGCTACTATTATTGATGTAACTGATATTGGCTTGACTATTATTAACGTGGATCGAGTTAGTATCCGCCATACTGACATGATAATTTTAACCCTACTTTTAGCTGTTCCTTTATTCACTTTACTAATCACTTGATCGGACACTTTAGTTAAACCTTTTACTGCCTACCACTCATTCTACCTTTGTTACGCTCTGGGAATTATCATGCCGCAGACATCTAAAATAATTCATCGTCAACTTAGTTCAACATTGCCAGTGGCAGTCGCCGGTGACGGTGCCTACTTGATTGATAAAAAGGGTAAACGCTATATCGATGCCTCTGGTGGCGCGGCGGTATCTTGTCTTGGCCATGCACATCCAGACGTAACTAAGGCCATCATCGATCAAGCTCAAAAACTCGCTTTTGCCCATACTGCATTCTTCACATCCGAACCCGCTGAAGAGCTAGCGCACACTCTTGTCACTCAGGCGCCCAGTAGTATCGAGCACATCTATTTTGTGTCAGGTGGCTCCGAAGCAATTGAGTCTGCATTAAAAATAGCCAAACAATATTTTTTTGATAAAGGGCAAACCCAGCGCACAAAATTTGTATCCAGACGCCAGAGCTATCATGGTAATACTTTAGGCGCTCTCTCAATTAGCGGAAATGTGTGGAGACGAAAACCATTCGAAGGCCTAATCAATTCAGGCTTTTATATTAGCCCTTGTTACTCTTATAGAGATCAGCTTCAAGGTGAGACTATTGATGACTATGGCCGGCGAATTGCCAACGAATTAGAAACCATGATTTTGCACGAAGGAGCAGACACTATTGTCGGCTTTGTCGCCGAAACTGTTGGTGGCGCAACTGGCGGTGTGCAAACTCCCCCATCAGGCTATTGGTCTCGTATCAAAGAGATCTGTAAGCAATACGAGATTCTACTCATCGCCGATGAGGTGATGTGCGGCATGGGCAGAACCGGATCGATGTATGCCTGTGAACAGGAATCATTTGAGCCAGATATTATTGCGATTGCAAAAGGCCTCGGTGCTGGCTATCAACCAATTGGAGCCATGCTTTGCTCTGCTGAAATAGTTTCAACAATCAAAAATGCCAGTGGCGCGTTTCTGGGTGGGCATACTTATCTGGGTCATCCAATTGCCTGTGCCGCTGCCCTTGCCGTACAAAAAGTGATTAAAGAAGAAAACCTCTTGAATCAGGTAGTAGAGTTGGGAAGCTCATTTCACCGACGTTTAGTCGATACTTTTGCATCCCACCGGCACGTCGGAGACATACGCGGGCGCGGCCTTTTCTGGGGAATCGAACTAGTTGAATGCAAAAGCACTAAAAAGCCTTTCGATGCTCAATATAATTTGCATCAACATATCAAGGACGCAGCAATGAACCACGGACTTATCTGCTATCCGGGCGCAGGCACCATAGATGGCAAATCTGGTTGTCACATCTTGCTGGCGCCGCCGTTTATTATTACCGAAACACAACTTGTAGAAATATGTGACAAGCTAGAATCATCTATTAACCAAGCCATCGCGCTTATCAGTTGAAACCAAGCCTCATGACAAATAACTTAGTTCGCCCCGTAGTAATAGCTGTCGCTCCAAACGGTGCTCGCAAAACCAAAGCTGATCACAGCAAACTGCCGATCTCCCCTGAAGAACTGGCCCAAACAGCAAGAGCGTGTCAGGAAGCAGGTGCGGCTATGATTCACTTGCATGTTCGAGATTCCAAGAATCAGCACTCTTTGGACCCCGATCATTACCGAGCTGCGATTACAAAAGTGAGAACTGAGGTTGGGGACGAGATGATCATTCAGGTCACCACAGAATCAGTTGGCAAATACACACCCATCGAACAAATGGACTGTGTGAAACAATTAAAACCTGAAGCTGTCTCCATCGCTATTGGTGAATTGATACCAACTATAGGACAGGACCTTGAGGCAGCAAGATTTTTGGAATGGCTGCATAAAAACCAAATAGCGCCGCAGTTTATTCTTTATTCAGAAGCTGACATCGAACATTTTACTAAGTTAGTTCAGCGCGGCTTAATTCATAGCGACAATCCAAATGTGTTGCTTGTACTGGGAAAGTATTCAACAAACCAGCAGTCTGAACCAAAGGAATTATCTGCCTTAATTGAGTGTCTACACGCTCAAACTTATTGGTCGGTTTGCGCGTTCGGGCAGAGTGAAGGTGAATGTATGGCGAAAGCTATCGACTTGGGCGGTCACTGCCGAATAGGGTTCGAGAATAATCTGCTTAATGAAAATGGTGACCTGGCAATCGACAATGCCAACCAAGTTGAATTCTCTGCTGCCAAGGCAAGACTCAGTAAGCGCGGTTTGGCCAGCGCTAGCGAGGCACGCCTCCTAATGGGCGTGCGCTGCTAGTAATGCTATATTCTAATGACAACGCTATACCGCGTTAAGCGCTTGCTCTAAGTCGGCTTTAATATCTTCGATATGCTCGATTCCAATACATAGCCTGATCGCTTCAGGCTTGACGCCCGCCGCTAGCTGTTCGGTTTCAGACAGCTGGCGATGAGTCGTAGACGCAGGATGACAGGCCAAGGACTTGGCATCGCCAATGTTAACCAGACGCTTAATCATCTTCAAAGCATCATAAAACTTAACCCCTGCATCAAAACCGCCCTTAACACCAAATGTCATAAGCGATGCCGGCGTGCCACCACAGTATTTCTTAGCCATCGCATTTTGAGAATCACTTTCCAAACCACCGAAACTTACCCACTCTACCTTGTCATGACTTTGCAGATATTCGGCTACCGCATTAGCATTTTCACAGTGGCGCTCCATCCGCAGGCTAAGAGTTTCAAGACCTTGCATAATCATGAACGCGCTCATTGGTGAAAGCGCTGAGCCAGTATTTCGTAGCGGCACTGTTCTCGCTCTGCCAATAAAGGCTGCTGGCCCGAAGGCTTCGGTATAAACCACCCCGTGATAGGAAGGCTCTGGTTGATTTAGTTCTGGATAGCGCCGTGCGTGTTCAGCCCAAGGAAACTTGCCGGAGTCAACAATAACTCCGCCAATTGTAGTGCCATGTCCCCCCACATATTTTGTTAAAGAGTGCACAACAATGTCTGCACCAAATTCGATAGGATTACACAGCGCGGGCGACGCCACTGTATTGTCGACTATCACTGCAACACCGTGGCGATGAGCCGCTTCGCAAACAGGCGCTAGATCAATAATATTACCGGCAGGGTTGCCTATAGTTTCGCAGTAGACCGCTTTGGTATTTTCATCAATAAGCTTCTCTATAGCTTCAGCAGAGTCGTCTTCGGCAAAACGAACCTCTATTCCTTGGCTTGGCAGCATATGCGCAAAAAGCGTATAGGTGCCTCCATAGAGCTGCGGGGTGGAGACTATATTGTCGCCGGCTTTAGCAATAGTTAAAATTGCGTAATTAATCGCTGCCATTCCTGAGCTTACTGCCAAACCTGCAAGCCCTCCCTCCATAGCCGCCATGCGCTGCTCAAGAACGTCACAGGTAGGGTTCATAATCCGGCTATAAATATTGCCCGGCACTGCCAAATCGAATAAATCAGCCCCGTGTTGGGCGTCGTCAAACTCATAGGCGACAGTTTGATAAATAGGCACGGCGCAAGAATTCGTGGTTTTGTCAGTCTCGTAACCTGCATGAATGGCGATTGTTTCTTTCTTCATCAATTTTTCCTTATCCGTAATGTCAGTCGTAATATTAGTCCTGAACGAGTCATTTTAACGCTTTCGCTTAACCAGTTTAGTAGATTAGTGAATCATAGAAAAGATCGTGAAGTGTAGCTGAAATCGCAGGCAAAAAAAAAGGCGAACCGAAGTTCGCCTTTTTTTAGTTTCTAGCTGGAATAAACCCAGCTAGATCCCTTTACAAGCTGTAACGCAAAGTTAGGGAATAACGACGACCCAATGGATCGTACGTAGAGGGGTACACGTTACCAGTATTAAAGGCAGTTGCACCAATGTTAGAACCTACAAAGTCAGGCTCGCGATCACCGATGTTCAGGATACCTAAAGTAAACTCAAACTCGTCAGTGACGTTACCACGCACTGTTAGGTCAAAGTAGTTTGCTGCATCCATTTCAGTGAACTGAGACTGGAAATTACCAGAACCCGGCTCAACTTCCACGTCGTGTATATATCTCCACAACAATGAAACGTCAACATCGCGGTCGAGCAAATTGCTCTGCAATGTTAACCGGTTTGTTGCCATGTACTCAGGCTGTACAGACGCGCAGTTACCACTGTAAAAACCAGTACACTCTCTGTTAAGACCACTCGGGCTAGCCTGGAAAAGAGACTGGTCAGTCCAGTTAAGGCCACCGTTGTAGTTAAGCGTGCCGATGTCACCGAGGTCATAAGAGTAGGTCGCAGTAACGTCAACACCTGTTGTTTCCAACGTGCCTTGGTTAGATCGAACTAGTGGCAGACCGAAAGTAGTCGCAACATTGCCAAACAGATTTCCTGTCTCAGGGTTACGACGGATGCCAGAACATGCAGCAGATCCAGCTGAAGCGCTTGAGATCGCTATGGCGCCTACAGCAAAACCAGGTCCAAAACAGCCAGAGAATACATCATCAGCGGTTGGGTTAGTGATCGCATCTTCAACTTCGATGCTGTAGTAGTCCACTGTAATAGCTAGACCTGGGATCGCTTCGGGCTGCCAAACAGCACCGATTGTCCAAGTTTCTGCATCCTCAGCGGCTAGATTTAGGTTACCACCAGAGGTGACGTTAACTTGACCCGCTGGGTCAACTACGATGCCACCAATAGTGTTAGCTGGTGCACCTTGAGCTAGACAAACAGCTAGCAAGTCAGCGTTGCCGTTAGGCGCCCCACCGGCACATGGGTCAAAAGCGAAGTTAGACAAACCAGTAGTTTGTGGATCAAACAGTTCAAAAATGTTTGGCGCACGAGTTACCTTCTGGAAGTTACCACGGAACTGAAGGCTGTCAATTGGTGACCAAGTACCACCGATCTTCCAAGTGTCCTCAGTGCCAGTTGTAGAGTAATCAGAAGTACGGAAACCAAGCTGAAGAGTTAACTCTTCAATCATTGGTGCGTCCTGAATTACAGGAATGTTCGCTTCGAAAAAGAATTCGGAAACGTCATAAGACCCCGTAGTGTTAGGCGCGGCAGAGCCGTTACCCAATACTTCACCGGGAGTTTGCGTTAGCAACTCATTAGTCAAGCCCGCAAGATAGTCGCGACGCTCATAGCCAAATACACCAGAGATAGATGCGTCAACTGTAGGCAAGGACCATGGTAGATCACCACTAATGAAAGCTTGAATCTGATCTAGCTCAGTAAATGTCTTTCCGCCGTTACCAACGTCAAGGAACGCACCAACTTCAGGTGTGATGCTGCCCAAAGGGCCCCAAAGGTTGATGGGCACACAACCACTGGTTGCATCTTGACAAGTTGTAGTGTTAGTCGATTGAACAGACTGAGTTAAACGAGTACGAGTACCGTTACCACCCTGCTGAAAGGTCACATCAGATTGGCCAGTGGCGTAAAATACATCCCATGACAAGTCGTCAGTAATTTGTCCGCGAGCACCAGACTTGAACTGCCACGCCGCAGTTTGACGTGAATTAGTACGAGGACCAAGCTCAACGAAACGACGAGCGTAGTTAATATTTACTTCCTGATAAGCAGGATCAGTTTGATCCGTTGTAGTACCAGCAGCAGCACAAGAAGCGGCGTTAATTTGCAACGAACCACAGATCTGGCCTAAAACCGTAGGTGGGATAAACGGATTAGACAGTGGAGTCAATGCCGAGAAACCAAAGCTGCCTGAAGGCGCAAGGTTAGTTTCGTTAGTGCTCTTGGCATACAACACTTCTGTGTAAAACTCTATGTCATCAGTTACCTGGTAGTTCGCTGCACCATAAGTACGGAACTGCTCTAGAGGAACCTGAAACAAGTTAAGTGGGTTAAAGTTAAAAGTTTGATAAAAAGGCTGCAACTCAGAACCGTCTGGAGACGCTTGTAGGAAACCAGAAGTATAACCAGGAACTACAGTCGCTATATCAGCAGGAAGAGCGCCCGGGATAGTGAAGCGAGTTGGTACCGTTGTAGATGAACCACCAGCGTTACCACTGACTGATGAGATGTTGGATACACCAAAATCTCGATCACCCTGCAATAGTGCCGCACGATCAGTATAGCCAACGCTGACAACAGCATTACCACGACCACCGTCAAAGTTGCCACCTAGAGTCAGGTCAAAACGGTTAGATTCACCGCCGCCTTCGAAAGTATCGGCTTGAGAAACTCGAAAGTCTATGCCTTCGAAATCTGTTTTGGTGCGAAAGTTAATTACACCGGCGATCGCGTCAGCACCGTAAGTAGAGCCGGCACCGCCTGTTAGAACGTCAACACGTTCTAGTAAAGCAACTGGGATGATGTCGAGGTTAGTACGACCTTGAAGATCGGCAGGTACAACGCGCGTACCGTTCAACAACGTGATGTTACGATTATTGCCTAGGCCACGTAGGTTTACGAAAGTAGAACCGCCGTTACCATTGTTTACTGAACCACCGATGCTAGGAACAACACCTGGGATTTCTCGCAGGAATTCTTCAACAACGTTGACCTGACGCAGCTCAATCGTAGCGGCATCAACAGATGCAACTGGGCTAGACTGAGTCAAGTTCGGGTTAGTAATACGCGAACCGGTTATGACAACTTCTTCAATCTGTGCTTCGTCTTGTGCAAATATTGCGGGCGCTGTCGTCAAAGACGAAATACCCGCTATTGCTGCAAAAGCCAGCTTGAAGGCTGAAGCCTTCTTAGTAGTTTTGAACATTTAAGTTCCCCCTTACAATTGTGAAAATGAAAAATTAAGGCCGATCTATTGATTTTGTGCCCCTTTCTTCCAATTAATTTATGCAAATCATTGGTGCTTCCATGATTCGCGTGGAGCAGATTTTACACATCTCGAGGAGAAACACATAGTAACAATTGTTACAATCTGAAGTATCAGTACCAATAAATGGCAGTTTTTGACATTTTTCTTCCATTTACAAGGCATTATCCCATAAATAACGTGGCTTATTGAAAGATACCCGCTGCATGAAGAAACTTATTTACGGCTCTGGTGTCGCTAAAAATACAGCCCTTAACGAGAGCATTTTGTGCTCTATTTTGGCGCCTCTAAAAACTATATGCTGCACAAGTGCATTTTCAATAGAATCTTGCCACATAAAGAAAAATACACCTGTCTGCCGAAGCGCCTCAATTGAAGGCAAACTCATTGCCGAGATACGGCAAACCCACCCTCCGCCCATGGCTGCTATTCTCAACTCAAGAGAGTCGCAGGTAGGGTTCATAATTCGGCTATAAATATTGCCCGGCACAGCGCAAGAATTAGTGGTTTTGTCAGTCTCGTAACCTGCATGATGGTGATTTTCTTTTTCTTCATCAATTTGTCCTTATCCGTAATGTCAGTCATAACATTAGGCGCAACAGTGCATAAGCCTTTTTTACGCACTCATTTAATTGTTCTCCAATATTAGTTTGTAGCGACTCATTAAAGCGGTCTTGAGGACAATCGGTAATCGTAGGCAAAAAAAAAGGCGAACCTAGGTTCGCCTTTTTTCAGTTTCTAGCTGGATTAAATCCAGCTGAATCCCCTTACATGCTGTAACGCAAAGTTAGAGAATAACGTCGACCCAATGGATCGTAAGTGGATGGATACACGTTACCAGTATTAAAGGCAGTTGCACCAATGTTTGAACCTACGAAGTCAGGCTCGCGGTCCGCTATGTTCAAGATACCTAAAGTGAACTGAAACTCATCAGTGATGTCGCCACGCACTGTTAAGTCAAAGTAGTTCGCTGCGTCCATGTTAGTGAACTGGGGCTGGAAAGTCCCAGCACCGGGCTCAACTTCCATCTCGGCTAAGTATCTCCACAGCAGTGAAACGTCAACATTGCGATCAAGCACATTGCTCTGCAAAGTTAGACGGTTTGTTGCCATGAACTCAGGCTGGATAGAGGCGCAGTTAACACTGTAAAAACCAGTACATTCACGGTTAATTCCGTTAGGGCTAGCCTGAAACAACGACTGCTCAGTCCAGTTAAGGGCACCGTTGTAGCTCAGCGTACCGATGCGGCCTAGGTCATAAGAATAGTTTGCAGTAACGTCAACACCACTAGTTTCTAGGGTGCCTTGATTAGTTAGAACTTGTGGCAGACCAAAAGTAGTCCCAACATTACCAAACAGGTTGCCTGTTTCAGGGTTACGACGGATTCCAGAGCATGCTGGGTTTGCAGCCGAAGCACCGGAAATTGCTAAAGTCCCTTCACCAAAACCAGGTCCAAAACAGCCAGAGAATACATCATCAGCGGTTGGGTTAGTGATCGCGTTTTCAACTACGATGCTGTAGTAATCCACTGTAATAGCTAGACCTGGGATCGCTTCGGGCTGAAAAATAGCACCGAGTGTCCACGTTTCTGCGTCCTCAGCGTCTAGGTTCAGGTTGCCGCCAGTAGTGACGTTTACCTGACCCGCCGGATCAACTACGATGCCGCCGATAGTGTTGGCAGGAGCACCCTGAGCCAAACAGATCGCAAGCAAATCAGCGTTGCCGTTAGGCGCCGCACCTGCACACGGGTCAACAGAGAAGTTACTCAGACCAGTCACTGCTGGATTAAATAACTCACTAATATTAGGCGCACGCGTTACCTTCTGAAAGTTACCACGCAACTGAAGGCTTTCAATTGGTGACCAAGTACCACCGATCTTCCAAGTGTCCTCAGTGCCCGTTGTAGAGTAATCAGAGGTACGAAAGCCAAGCTGAAGCGTTAATTCCTCTGCAAAAGCTACATCGCGCAGTACAGGAACGTTAGCTTCGAAAAACAATTCGCTAACATCATAAGTACCGAAGCGGTTAGGTGCGGCAGCGCCGTTACCCAATACTTCACCAGCAGTTTGCGTTAGCAATTCGTTGACCAGACCGCCCGTGTAATCACGATACTCATAGCCGAAAACACCAGAGATTGGCGCGTCAACGCCAGGTATAGAAAACGGTAGATCGCCGCTTATGAATGCCTGAACCTGTTCCAGCTCAGTAAATGTAGAACCGCCGTTACCTACGTCAAGGAACGCACCAACTTCAGGAGTAATGCTGCCCTCAGGGCCCCAAAGGTTGATTGGCACACAGCCGCCAGCTGTATTTTGACAAGTTTCAGTGTTGGTCGCCTGGACAGACTGAGTCAGACGCGTGCGCGTACCGTTACCACCCTGACGGAAAGTCAGATCAGATTCGCCTTTGGCATAAAATACATCCCATGCTAAATCGTCAGTGATTTGACCGCGAGCACCAGTTTTGAACTGCCAAACGCTAGTTTGACGCTCATTGGTACGAGGACCAAGCTCAGTGAAACGACGCGCGTAGTTGATATTCACTTCCTGATAAGCAGGATCGGCCTGGTTAGTTGCGCCAGCACCAGCAGCACAATTTGCGGCACCAATTTGCAATGCTCCACAGATCTGATTTAGAGCCGTAGGTGGAATAAAAGGATTAGACAGTGGCGTCAATGCAGAAAAACCAAAGCTGCCAGAAGGCGCGAGGTTAGTAATGTTTGAGCTCTGCGCGTACAAAATTTCAGAGTACCACTCAATGTCGTCGGTAAGCTGGTAGTTAGCCGCGCCGTAGGTGCGAAACTGCTCTAAAGGAACCTGGAACAGGTTAAGCGGGTTGAAGTTGAAGTTCTGATAGAAAGGCTGCAACTCGGAACCGTCTGGCGACGCTTGTAGGAAGCCGCCAGTATAACCAGGAACAACCGCTGCGATGTCAGCGGTTTGTGCGCCCGGAATAGTGAATCGAGTAGGCACTGTTGTAGAAGATCCACCAGGGTTTCCGCTGACTGAAGATACGTTGAATTCACCGAACTCACGTTCGCCCTGCAGTAGTGCTGCACGGTCAGTGTAACCAATGCTTATCACGGCGTTACCGCGGTTTTCGGCAAAGTTACCACCAAGCGTTAAATCATAGCGATTAGACTCACCGCCGCCTTCGAAGGTGTCGGCTTGGGACACACGAAAGTCGATACCTTCAAAATCTGTTTTGGTACGAAAGTTAATTACGCCAGAAATAGCGTCAGCACCGTAAGTAGAACCCGCACCGCCAGTTAGAACGTCAACACGCTCAAGTAAAGCTACCGGGATGATGTCGAGGTTAGTACGACCTTGAAGGTCGGCAGGCACAACCCGAGTACCGTTAAGCAAAGTAATGTTACGGTTGCTGCCGAGACCACGAAGGTCAACGAAAGTAGAACCGCCGTTACCATTGTTTACCGAGCCACCAATACTAGAAACAACACCTGGGATTTCTCGCAGGAATTCTTCAACTACCAGAACTTGGCGCAGTTCAATTGTAGCCGCGTCGACAGACGCGACTGGGCTAGACTGAGTAAGGTTCGGGTTTCTGATACGTGAGCCAGTAACAACGACTTCTTCGATCTCTGCTTCGTTTTGTGCGAATGTTGCAGGCGCTGTGGTTATAGACGCGATCCCTGCTATCGTCGCAAAAGCCAATTTGAAGGCCGCAGCCTTTTGTGTAGTTTTGAACATTTAAGTTCCCCCTTGATTGAGGCGAGGAGGATCGCCCATCTTTAATCGGGAAACCGTTCGGAAATAACTGGAATTGGCATCGAATTAGCCGAAGAATAATTGGCTTTACGTGGTTATTACTAGGGTGGAGATTGTTTTTCCCATAGCTCAATTTGGCCAATTAACGCCTCAACCTCAATATAGTGAGCCTTTCTTTGATAGAGCATTCCAACCAAATCAACTTGAAGCAGTGGCAAAACGCCGTTCAAAAACTACATTTTCAAAAGGCAAAGCATCGGGAGAATAGAGTATTGCGAGAGCAGAACATTGAAAAAAAAGATCATTGAAAGCGGACATTATTAAAAGACGTGACTATTTTAGCTTAAAGACCGCTAAGACAGCACAAAGAAAACGCCAATAGAGTGTCACAAAGCAGCACGAACGTTACCTAGTACAACCATTGGTGTTTATAGTTGATGCATATAGTTGACGCACATAGCTTATACAAGAAGCTCACTACGAAAGCCTATTACTACAAGCATCAACCGTAAACAGAAGCCGTCAATGGTTTAGGGCATGGCCTAGGAAGGTCGAACGGAGAAACGGTAGCCAGCTCCGCGCACTGTTTGGATTAATTTCGCATAGTCGATAGCAGCAACTTCAACGGAGGAAAGCGCCTTACGCAGTCGGCGGATATGGACGTCAATTGTCCGCTCTTCAAGGTAGACGTTTCCGCCCCAGACTGAATCCTGAATATGATCGCGACTAAATACCTTTTCTTGGTTTAGCAGGAAAAACTTCAAAAGCCGAAACTCAGTGGGACCCATATCAACAGGAAGGTCTTCGATGGAAATTCTGTGGCTAGTAGGGTCAAGCTGCAAGTCAAAGACCCGCAACACTTTGTCCTTCTGTTTACCGTTGATTCGGCGCATGACCGTCTTAATGCGGGCCACCAGCTCTCTTGGCGAGAACGGCTTAGTGACGTAATCGTCTACGCCTTCGTTAAGCCCTTGTACCTTGTTGTCTTCACTGGTTTTAGCGGTAAGCATGATAATAGGAATATTGGCGGTGATCTCATCGCGGCGCAGGCGCCTGGCTAGCTCGATCCCGCTGCCGCCTGGCAGCATCCAATCGAGCAGAACTAAATCAGGCTTGCTGTCTATAATAGCGACATGAGCGTCGTGGGCATTGGCAGCGCTAATGCTATTAAATCCGGCAAGGTCCAACGTAATTCCAACCATGTCGCGAATAGCGGCTTCATCATCAACAATCAATACAGTGGCTTCGGTCATCGTGTGCTTCACTTTTTAACTACGAGAATTGGCAATAAGTCTGTAATTATTTAAGCAATTTTATATGACATTTGTGTGACAATGACAAGCAGTAATCGACAAAAAAGTGTATGCAAAACAGAAACTTTCATTAAACCGGCCGCGTTCGCAACCGGTCATATTAGAATGTGTAGTCTAGCTGAACGCTGGCTGTGCGGCCCTGATAAAAGCCCGTAGTGATAAAACCGCCCTGGCGAACCTCCATGCGTTCATTCATCATATTCTTCAGCTTCGCGTTAACTCGCCACGAGTCACCAAATTCATGGATGTAGACAAAGTTGAGCTCGCCCATAGGCTGCGCTATGAGATCGGGTGCGCCACTGGTGCCCACCTCGGCAATCCGTTCGCCAGAATAGTGATAAAGCAAAGTCGCTGTCACGCCTGAATAGGGCTCATAGCCAACCTGAGCATTGAGTAACCAATCAGACTGACCTTGAAGAGGGCGAGAGATATTGGTCAGAATATTCTGGTCTTCTTTACGAATTTCAATGGTAGATTCTATGTATGTCAGATTGCCCTGTAAGTAGAAATCCTCCCAGCGACCGCCCAAAAAATCTAAACGTTTATAAAATTCAAATTCGGCGCCTTGGTTCTCTGCACTCTCAGCGTTAGAGAAAGACTGTTGCTGGGCTGGACCCGCTCTAACAGTTGATTCAATAGGCAGCTCAAATTGCTTATAAAAAAGGCCAAAGGACATATAGTCATTGAAGCCAAAGTACCATTCCCAACGGAAATCGTAGTTTTTAATGCTGGTGACCTGCAGATCAGGATTGCCGATCACTTCGCGACCGGTTACAGGGTTAGTAAACGCCGCCGGAGAGAGCTCTCGAAAGTCAGGACGTGACAGCGTTTCACTGTAAGCAACTCGAAACTGATGCTCATTGTTGATAAACGTCGCACTAAACGCTGGCAGAATATCATCGCTTGTCTGGCTGGCATTCACAGGCTGCTCAACATTAAACAGGTCAAAAGTCTCCACACGTTGCTCAAACGTCTCGTTTCGAGCGCCAAGCATCAACCTTAAGCGGTCATCAAAATTCACCTCACCT
The DNA here is from genome assembly GCA_047628735.1 of Glaciecola sp. Lineage (GTDB taxonomy): Bacteria > Pseudomonadota > Gammaproteobacteria > Pseudomonadales > Pseudohongiellaceae > UBA9145. Next base: position 22,313 of record JBLHVT010000008.1, on the reverse strand, counting down.
TGTAGATAGAATGCTTCGGACTCATTATTGGCAACATAGTTATCCGTTGCCCTAGTCAATTCACGAAGCTCAAACCCATTCGGAGCGATGTTTTCGGGGGCAAATACTGTTTCTAAATCTTGCTGGAGAAGGTTCTGATCATTAGCAAGGCTGCCGCGATCAAAAAACGTGTAGCGACGGATCTCAGAATTACGTTCCTTCTCGTTTTGCACGTAGCCTGCTTGGGCTGTGATCACTGAATTAGCTGGGCCATAAAAAACCATCGTCGCATCAAGACCAAAGTCTGATGCATTGTCTTCCAAAGCCATAAAACGTCTAACGTTGCCATCAGCACGAGTTGAAAAAGTGTAAGCGCCGTTCAATAGATCATAGCGATAGCGGCGATTGTCAGGAACATCGCGAGTGGCGGTTACATCGGAGTAGCGCCAGTTGACAACTAGCTCGTTAATACTAGGGAAATAATGGTCGCCCTGAAGCTGATTCGACATCAGCTCTCGCTCTATATATTCGATTTCATTAATTCGAACGATATTCTCAGCGGCCAAATCACCGGTTAACTCATTGACTCGATCATCTGTTTTACGAAGCGTCGTTGAGGTGAACCGGACGTTGTGATTTTCATTGATATCCAAACCTGCCGTCACAATCGCACTCGCATCGATGCTGTGCTCGGTGCCCACGAAATCGAGATCGTCTTCAATTTCTAAGCCGCCTTCGGCAGTGCTGCTGTTTTTATATGAGTTGCGCTCGATTCGTTCCGTATCCCAAGAATTAGAATAATTGATAGCCGCCAGATAATTAATTTTAGCGCCGCTATTGCCTAATTCATGAAAGTTACCCATTGAAGTTTGCATGTTGTAATTGGCAGGCAAGCTATCAAATTCGGGGTTGTACTCGTTGCGCAAACTGCGCCCGATAGTTTGCAGTTCTTCAGGTGTGTAACCTTCACCTAGAAATCGGCTAAACGGCCGCAATTCTTGGCCACCTGCAGTGGCTTCCTGTAGCGGCCCCGGAATATCACGATAACCGTCGTCAAAACCGGCCCAATCTTTACCACCGCCGGGAATAGTAAAACCATTTGAGAAGTTTACTTCATCTTCCAATCCGACAGAAGATGATACGTTCCAGAAGAATTCGTCAGTGGATTTTTTGGTTCGCAGCTGCAGCACACCACCGCCAAATTCGCTGGGATATTGGGCAGAGTAGGTTTTTTGAACCAAAACACTATCCAAAATGGACGTAGGAAAAAGATCAAGCGGAACAACACGATTTACCGGTTCCGGGCTTGGAAGAATCGCACCGTTTAGTAAGGTAGTAGAATAGCGCTCGCCTAGACCCCGAATAAAAACATATTTACCCCCGACAGTGCTCAAGCCTGCGACTCGTTTAAGGCCTTCGGCTATATTAGCATCACCAGATTTAGTGAACTGCTCTGAACCAATCACGTTAGCAATCGCTGAGGTGCCCCGCTTTTCATCTGGAACGAATTGTCCAATAACGGCAATTTCTTCTATCTGAGGTTGACCTATTGACTGTGCAATGGCGATATTGCTCACAATTGCTGCGATACTAATAGTCAGTAGTTTTCGGGTAAGTCCAGCTAACATAACGATGAAGCTCCAAGTCTTGTATTCTGTAATTGCGCAAAGTGTATTACTACTTCGTGACAGTTGTATTACTAGAACAAGTCAGAAATATTACAGTGAGTAGGGCAGCCACCACCCTTTCCTATCCCCTTGAATTGCGGTTATTTATTTCAGAACGGGGCACAGAGAATAAAAAAAAAGGGCGCCTTTAGGCGCCCTTTTTCACTCTACTTTACCTTCTATTCTTGCTCCAGCTCTTTTTACTACTGAACAAAAGTCTTAAATGTCCAACCAGCAGACCAATCAGACGTACTGTCTTTGATCGCACCTATATAATCGACCTGATCAAAGAACGGATCGCTTAGAGTGCTATCAACGGCTACAGCATTAAGCGCATTGCCATTGGTTAAGCCCAATGTTCCGCCTAGATCTGTTCCCGAACCGCTTCCGATCTGGGCTGCGTACCAATCCGCTACAGAGAAAATGTCGCCACTGCTTGCACTAAAAGCACAACCAGTTGATACGCGCGTATTGCGCATTACCAAATTGCTGTTTAGACCAGCAATTGAGCCGCCCGCATTGTTAAACGTGGCATCTTGATCAATGTCGACACAGTAGCTGGAAAATCCAGCAATGACAGAATTTGTAATCGTCGCAGAAGTACCTTCACGCAAACGCACACCCTGACCGTCGTCATTAAAACCACCCGAACAGGTTAGGTTAGCAATTGTAGGATTTGAACGCGGGGTCGCATCGTTATTGTCGCCATTGTTGTCAGCTTCGATGCAATGATCCGAGCTTGAACCCATGCGAACCGCGGCAAACTGAACCTTACCGGTCCAGCCTTGAGTCCAATCGATCGAATCGTCCTCATTGCCTGTTAAGAAAAGATGCTTGGCATTAACAGTGCCTCCGAAGAACTCAACGCCATCGTCTGAATTGTTGTGAACCTGAACGTAGTCAATGTTCGTGCCGCTACCTACCCCTTGGAAAGCGATACCATTAAGCTCATCAGATTCAGTAAATACTCTACCCGCGTATTTAACCTGCACATACGTTATTGAGCCACTGCTGTCTGTGTCGTTAGTGCCGCCATACAAGCCGCTTGCGCCTTCGCCATCGGCGACTCCGCCTGCTTCGTTAATAGTGGCACTGCCATTAATGACCAGGCCGCCCCATTGACCGCGAGTATCTACAGTCGCTGTTTCATCGCCTTCATAGGTGAAAATAATAGGCTTAGCCGCACTGCCGTTTGCCTGAATCTGACCGTTACGGTCAACCACCAACAGATGAACACCACCGGTATTAAAAATGAAAGTTCCCGCGTCGATTGTAAGCTGAGTCTTTTCGCCAGCAACCACGTTCTCGCCAATAACCACTTGCCCTTGTAGTAGATAAGTATTGTTTGATGTCAGGTGAGTGTCGCTAGTGATTCGCCCTGTTAATGTGCAGGTCGGCTTACCTTTAAAGGTCAAACCACTGTCTAAGGTGTTAGTCGGGCATCCGGCGGTTACCACCGGAGAGATAGTCAATGCCGCTGGCGCGCTGGAAAAGGTTAGAGTTGCAAGATCGCCGCCGGTGTAATAACCGACAAATGCACTGATAGTCATGCCAGCTAAGTTTGTATCTACACCGACAAGATCATCAATTATTGTAATTTCTTCGGAGGCTGAGAGCACTTTGCTGACAAATGTCTGTACGTTGGCAACATCAGTAAGTGGAACCCAAATGCCACCAGACAGAAGGTTAAACAAACCTAAACCAGGGACCTCAGCAACGACAACTAAACCACCCATCTTGCCAACATCGGCAGCGGCAGGTTTGATGGTCGCAACTAAGTCCGCCGCTTCAGTGGCTGGGACAGCTGATAGGTAACTCGCGCCACCGTTAATAGTAGCCCCGCCACTGAATACTGCGCCTGCGCTAGCGCCGGCTGTTGGCAAAATAGGCTGATCAGCAGCCTGAACTGACATAGCAGCGATTCCTAGTGCGACAGCTGTTGCAATTGAGCTAAGTTTTGAGCGCTTAAAATTCATATTGACTCCTATTAAGTCTTATTTGATTTCCGATTATTCAGCATTTAAGTCTTTCAGTGTATTTGGTGCTGTGTCTTAAGCTGCGGTAATAATAGGCGGGGCATATTTCATTTGTGCTACGGTTAGTTTGCACTTTTGTGACACCGCGCCCCGCCAGCCTCCAGTTTGCTAGCGATGCGAAGAAAATAGGGGCCTGCGCAGTCAACAAGCTGTAATTTTTCTCGGGTATTATTGAAAACACTATGCGAAATCATGACAACACAACACCCCTAAAAGTCGAAGCACAGCACCTCGGCTTCTTCGAGACCCCGCTCGCTTACACGCGCCTCAAAGATGCAGAGCCTTTGCTGGAGGATTTAGAAGCGGCTATCTTTAAAAATATGGCGATCTCAACTGGCCTGAACCGATCCAACATTGGTGGCTGGCATTCTGATACTGACATGCTCATTTGGGGGGAATCAGCCGCTGTTAAACTCGCAGATACAACAATTAAAATTTGTAAGCGCCTTAGCCATTTTCAAGACTCTACTGTAGATAGCTATGATTGGTCGGTACGTATGTGGGCTAACGTGACATCCAATGGCGGGCTTAATCAGGCCCACGCTCATCCTGGGAATGTTTGGGCTGCTGTTCTCTACTTAGATTTAGGTGACGATCTAGGCAAGAACTTCAGCGAGGCGCCAGGCGGCATAAAAGATATCGGTGGTGCTTTCTATATTGAAGACCCACGCTTTCCAATGGCGGCAATGCACAACACAGCAGCAAGGCTTATTGGCTCAAATGGTCAACCTCAGCAATATGAAGTTGAACTAAATTTAGAGCGAGGCAATTTACTGGTTTTTCCTGCATGGTTGAAACATGGCGTGCGCCAATACACTGGTAGCAGACAAAGAGTTTCGGTAGCTATGAACATCGACGCCGTTAAAAAATCGACATAAAATAAGCTATACCGAGAACCTTCGAGCCTTAAAAATGTGGGAGCGCGAGGAGTAAAGAATAACAATGGAGAAAGGCAGAAAAGAGAATAGAAACAACAAAAAAAAGCAGACTTAACTTCAAGTCTGCTTCAGGTAATCAGAAAACGTTGCCCGCTCAAGCACGCTAGGCGCGCTGCGCCATCGCCTTGCGAAACTTATACTGGATGAACGGATTCATCAGTCTCGCTAAGCCTTTAGTGAAGGTCAGCGGGCTATCTAAAACGGCAAAGCACAAACAACCTTCTTCGCTCGTTGGCCTGTGCAAATTGTCTTTAGTGCGCACCATAAAATCCGAAGCTTTATAATGACCCAGCTCGTCACTGAAACTGCCATCTAGAACCAGTGTGATCTCACTGCCCTGATGCCTATGCACTGGAACTTGGCTCCCTGGGGTCATGTAAATAAACTCACATTGAGTTTTATTATCAAGGACTACTTGTGCTTGGTTGATACCCCCGGCCAACTTTTTCCAAACCAAGCCTTGAGATGCAGCTTTTGCCAAGATTTGAGGAAGAGCAACGCTATGGTTTAGCATGTGCATCTCATTAACTGAATTATCCTCTGGCTTAGTTATAGGCGCGGGCGTTGTAACTTGAGACTGCTCAATGATTGCCGATATCATATTCGTAAAGTCTGGAGTTTTTAACTTCTCTGAAATCTGCATCCAAGACTCAGCTGCCTCGGATTCAAGATCATTGGACTTCTCTCGGCAGATTTCACAAAGCTCAATATGAGCCGAGAGCGCAACACTCATACCCACCGATAAGTTGCCTTGGGAAAAATCAGTTAGCAACTGAAGAGACGGGTGGAAATTCGCAGAATTAGTCATCATGTAGTTCCGATCAATTGTCTTAATTTGCCCACACCAAGTCGCAGTCTGGACTTAAGTGTACCTAAGGGTATTTGAAGAGCTTTGGCAGCTTCTTCGTGAGTTCTATCCAACACAAATATTTGCTTAACTACCGCTTGTTGAGCTTCTGGCAAATCTGCATAAAATCGTTCTATTTGCGCAATCTCAACTTCGAGGGAGCCGCGCTCTTCGTTCACAAAAACTGCATCCCCATCACCTTCGACAGGCCAAATGTCATCCGCACTAACCGTACTGGGCTGACGCTTCTGCTTGCGGAGCATATCGAAACAGCGGTTACGTGTTAACGTAAATATCCAGCTTTGGGCTGTGCCACGGTCTAGGTCGTACAGCGGCGCTTTCTGCCATACTGTTAGCATTGCCTCTTGTACTAGATCGTGTGCCACCTGCTCATTTCGAGTGAGTTTCATGCCCATGGCGAATATTTTCTTGGAAAATCTCGTAAATAGCTGATTGAACGCATTAGTGTCTTGCGTGTTACCAACGGCAATCAGTAAGGACTCATCGCTGTTGGGATCTGTTTTAGCTATTGATTTAGTTTGATTCACGGATTCACATGAGGGACCCTTTATCATAAGGGGACCGACGTTGAAGCTGTTCAGACTTGGGATGAGTGCATGCATATCATAATTAACGTGATAATCGCCGGCTCGGATCACAAGAATAACTGCTTTATATAAGAGTGATCTAAACATTAGCAGAAGTCGTTTGCTTAAGACACCCATGTTTAAGAGTACAACGCAAAAAATGCAATCGGATTCAACGTCCAAGTCTACCGCAAGTCAGACTAGCGCAGAGCAGGCCACCTCGCGCCTCGTTGAAGCCTATCAGCGTCTCGGCGAAGGGGATTCTACTTTAGTAGAGGCACTGTACGCAGAAGACATCTATTTCGAGGATCCTACACAGGGCACGCAAGGTAAAGCTGCATTGATGATGCACATTGATCGTACTTTCTCAAATATTAGCAATTTTAGTTTTAAGTCCCATAGAATGCTGACTAGCGATAACGACGTATTTATCAGCTGGACACAAATCTTTAATCATAAGAAATTAGCCCGCGGCAAAACCCTTCGCGTAGAAGGTGCAACCTATCTAAAGACGCGCAATGGCAAGATATATTATCAGCGCGATTATTTTGACCTAGGCGCAGTGGTTTACGAAAACTTGCCGATAATAGGCCCAATCATCAAATTACTAAGATCCCGCTTAAAGTAGCCCTTCCCCACCGGTGCGAAAGGCGTTGTTAATTTCGCTATACAAGCGCTGAAGCATTTACACAAACAACATTTTAAATTCAGCGACTTTAGCTTCAATATAGCCCCACATTCAGGCCCACTCCCTTTTAAGCGTGACCACATTACCATTACCATTTAAAGTTCCAAGCGATACAGCTTTCAGCCCGATCGGCTACGAAGCTCAATTGGAAGGTTGTTCTTAATTCAGGTTTAGATAGAATCACCTTAAAATTATAAAAATTTAAAGGGTGATTTCATGGAATTAGCTCTACTGCACATAACTCGCGACTTAACCCAAATTTTGGCGCGCGCGCTAGCAAAACCCCTTCTGCCGCTCATACTAGTACTTTTGCTAGCACTTTCGCTGACCAGCCCAAGCCAGCTATTTGCCCAAACTGGCGCAATCGACGGTGAATGGCAAGCCTACGGCGGGGACATTGGCAGCACAAAATACACGCCTCTAGACCAAATAGATGCATCCAATATTGAGCAATTGCAGATCGCTTGGCGACGCCCCGCACTGGATTCTTTTTATACTGACTTGAACCCCAATCAGCGCTTCTCCAACAACTATGTTGCCGCAGCCATTATAAATGACGGTATCGCCTATATTCCAAATGGTGTCGGCTTAGTGGAAGCTTTCAACCCTGGCACGGGAAAAACATTGTGGGTCCAGCAACCTCCAGGCGGACTCGAAGGCTTGCCTGGGGCTCCAACCCGAGGCGCTGCCTATTGGAGCGACGGGGACAATACCCGAATTTTTAGCCAAAGAGGCACCTATCTTTATGCATTGGATGCTAAAACTGGCGAAGCTGATGCTGATTTTGGCGATCAAGGTCGAGTTGATTTGCAGTTAATGCCAGAGGAGTTCGAGCGGTTTCGCTGGGGCGGAGTGCCCATGGTCATTCGTGACGTCGTGATCATCGGTCAAGCGATGTCTGATAGTTTCGATAGCAAAGAAGCTTTTCGTGGTGACGTACATGCTTTTGACGTTCGCACTGGAGAATTACGCTGGACTTACAATACCATCCCTCAAGCAGGACAGTTTGGCACAGACACATGGCAGGACAGATCTTGGTCCTACACCGGACATGCTCCAGTTTGGGCTTTGTTTAGCGCCGACGAAGAGCTTGGGCTTGTGTATATGCCAATATCTTCCTCCACCAACGATATGTATGGTGGACATAGAATCGGGGACAACTTATTCAGTCAAAGCATTGTAGCTGTCAGTGCTGAAACCGGAGAGCGGGTCTGGCATTTTCAAACAGTGCACCATGGTCTCTGGGACTATGATCCTCCAGCGGCACCAATCCTGATGGACATTAACGTCGATGGCGAAGACATTAAGGCACTGACCCAGATTTCCAAACAAGCCTTTGCCTATGTACTCAACCGAGAAACTGGTGAACCGGTTTGGGATATCGTCGAAACTCCAGTACCACAATCTGCTGTTCCCGGTGAGGTGACTTCGCCTACACAGCCATTCCCCAGCAAGCCAGCCCCATTCGATCTACAAGGAGCCATTGAAGAAAATCTTATCGATTTTACTCCGGAGCTGCGGGCGCAAGCGTTAGAGATTTTTAACAACTATGTTACTGGTCCGCTGTTTACGCCTCCCTCTATAAGCTCTGATAATGGAACACAGGGCACCATACAGCTACCAGGATCCCAGGGCGGGGCCGATGTACAAGGAGCTGCCTTTGATCCGGAAACAGGCTTGCTTTACATTCCTTCAATCACTTCTGCTTTTGTTGCTGATGTTCTTCCCGCCGATCCAGAGGTTACCGATTTAGCTTTTGTAAAAGGCGCGCGCCGCTGGATAGGCGGCCCGCAAGGCCTACCCCTTTTTAAGCCCCCCTATGGGCGAATCACCGCGATTAACATGAATACCGGGGAGCATAGTTGGATGGTTGCTAATGGTGTCGGCCCTGTTGATAATCCAGCTATCGCTCATTTGAATTTAGATAAGCTTGGAGTGCCTGGTCGGCCATCCCCGCTGCTAACCAGAACCTTACTGTTTATAGGAGAAGGCCAAACCAACCTAAGACCAGGAGGTCGAGTTCCCCCGGGCATGCCGATCGAGATTGCGACCAACAGCGGCGGCCCAATGTTTAGGGCTTACAATAAGTCAAACGGCGATATTGAGTGGGAGGTTGAATTGGATGCGGGTACGACAGGAGCACCGATTAGCTATATGTTTGAGGATGAGCAATATATCGTTGTTGCCATTGGGGATAGGCTTCACACCCCTGAACTAGTTGCGTTTAAACTGCCTTAAGGTCCAACCCCGGTGACTGCGTAAACTGTCATATTAGGTGCCTCCGTAAAATAAATTGGAAGTAAATACTCCCAACTTATTTTATGAAGGCACAGTTACACATCTTTATATAAATGCTCTAGGCTTAGCTTACTCCGACACCTCTATATTATTTTCGCTTCAGTTATTTCGGCTGCTTAACCTTACGCAAGTAAGGCGTAATTGTGTCCCAACCCTCTGGATATATTTCCTTTGCCGTCTCATCTGATACTGAAGGGATAATAATCACGTCCTCTCCATTTTTCCAATTAACCGGGGTTGCCACTTTGTGTTTGGCCGTCAACTGCATGGAATCTAAGACTCGCAGAATTTCATCAAAATTTCTGCCGGTAGTCATTGGGTACGTCATCATTAATTTGATGGTCTTATCCGGACCAATGATAAACACTGAACGTACCGTGGCATTATTCGCCGCCGTTCGCTCAGCACTGGTTCCTGGCTCATCAGCCGGAAGCATATTATAAAGTTTGGCGACAGCCATCTCGCTGTCACCAATCATCGGAAACTTTACTGCGTGACCCTGAGTTTCTTCGATATCTTTTGCCCACAGCGCATGATTGTCAACAGGGTCAACGCTCAGACCAATGACTTTGCAATTACGGCTAGCAAATTCTGTTTCTAGGCCAGCCATATAACCAAGCTCAGTTGTACACACTGGCGTGAAATCTTTCGGGTGAGAGAATAATACACCCCATTTATCGCCAAGCCATTCATGAAAATCGATTTTCCCTTGCGTGGTCTCAGCTATAAAATTTGGTGCCTCGCTATTAATTCGCAATGACATAGTTTTCTCCTTTGAAATGTGGCTGAAAATCGGCGCCTGAAGTGGCATGTGGTGCCCGAGTAAATACGCTTAGAAGCGGACGTTCCTAAGCGTATTTACTCGGGCACCTACTTGTTTCACTTGCTTACACCTCCTTGTCAAAAATACCATATTAAGCCTGCTACTGTGTGCCAAAAAAAGAGAATAATAGTGTACGCTCAGCACAGCACGCCTTCAAGTATCATCAAAAATGAAAATGATTGAAAAGTATTCGGGAGTAATTGGAAAATAATTGATAGCGCCTTATCTAAACCGGTAGACTTCACCTAACTTCCAACCAAACACTTATCAAGGACTACAATGAAGATAGAAAAATCCCGACGCAGAATTCTCCAAGCTGGCGCGTTACTGACTTGTGCAAGCGCAGCACCCTTAGCTTTCGTGCAATCAAATATAATTGAACACCGTCTGGATGAACTTGGTATTGAGCTGCCGCCCACACCAGCACCATTGGCCAACTATGTCGCCTATCAGGTTGCTGGCAACATGGCTTATATTGCCGGACAGATCCCGTTTTTGAACGGTGAGTTGATGCACCCTGGGAAAGTGCCAAGCGGGGTAAGTGTTGCGCAAGCCCAAGCAGCAGCGAGACAGTGCGGAATTAACATGATTGCGGCATTAAAAGGTGCTTGTGAAGGTGATTTAGGCAGAGTGAGGCAGTGTGTTCGAATACAAGGGTTTGTTGCGTCGGACAATGACTTTACAGAACAGTCCACGGTCATCAATGCCGTTTCGAATCTTATGGTCGATGTGTTTGGGGACGCAGGCAAACATACCCGCTTGGCTTTAGGGTCTAATTCCCTTCCTGCGGATGCTTGCGTGGAAGTGTCTGGTATCTTTCTTATAGCGTGAAATGACTATTTAACACAGTCGTAGACAAAAGCGGGCGGCATGTTGCGAAGAGTAAAACGTAGCTTAACATTGCTAAACATGGGCTTGACATCACTATAGTTTTTTAAGCTGTACTGGTACTGTAAAAACCGTCCGCCGTCCCGAAGATTATTCTTGGCACTTTTTAATATAGTCTCTACAACATCGTCATCAATTAACGCAAGCGGCAAGCTAGAGACAATATGATCAACCTGCTCGATACCTAACTCATCAAGCACTTGTCTTATGGAAGACGCGCATGCGTTTACGACATGTAAGCGCGAGTCATCTATCAGCTTGAGCTCGTTAACGAAATCTGTATTGAGTTCAAAACTGATCAACGTACTGCTGGAGTTCATTTTCGCAAGTAAAGCGTTTGTAACACAGCCATTACCCGGCCCAAGCTCGATTATACAATTGGCAGACTCGAATTCTATGGAGCCTAGAAGCCGCCGGATAAGACGAGGCGAACTTGGAGTAATGGTTCCGGAGGTTCTAAAACTTTTAATAAGCTCAATCGAATCTCTAAATTTTCGCTGTCTTGTCATACTCTCAACCATTCACCCAACTCCACACCTGCGAAAACGTAAAATGTCACAAGAGGCCATTCTCCGATAACCACAGCAGCTACTAATTTCTTATAGGACATTTTGGCAATACCTGCAACGTAGCAAATCAGATCTGTTGGTACTAAGGGGAAAAACGACCACACTATTACAATCCAGAAGGAGTAACGGCCCTGCATTTTTCCCTTGATAACACCGATTTGCTTGGGATATTTACCCTCTAGGTACTCATCGTAGTTGCCCAATGCGGGAAAACTGTATATCAAGAGTGTCCCAACCACAATACCTATATAGGAAATCACAAAGATGAGTATTGGTGTTTCTGGGAAGGAAATCGCCCCAGCAAGAATAAACGGGGTCGAAGGGATCATGATCAACGAACGAGTTAAAGACAGCAATATGTAGACAATAAGAGCCGACGTACCAAGCTGACTTAGCAATTGTGAGATAGATTCGCGGCTAACCAGTGTGGGATTAAACGCTAGCAACAGCAAAAGCGCTGCCACCACTACTAACCATAAGGTGTTGAAATGTTTAATCACTAAATGTGGCAACTCATCATATTACTGACCGCGCAGTTTAGGGCTGAGACTAATGATGTGCAAGCGCCGGCGGCTGAGGCAATATGATTCTTGCGCGCCTTGGCGGTTCCAAGAAGGCATAAGTTGAGCTAGTATTCAGGCATGCTACAACATCGATTCATTGACAGTGCCCTCAAAAACCCTTCTAAAGTTGCCTTTATTGATCGCACAACGCTTAAGGACGTCACGTTTAATCAAGCACTGCTTGGTTCGCTCATTCTTTCGCGCCGTTTCAGAAAGTTAGAAACAGGCCGCATAGGCATTATGCTGCCGACCTCAGCAGGGGCGGCCCTTGCTGTCATAGGGTCGGTGATGGGCGGTCTTACCCCAGTGATGATTAACTACTCCACCGGTGCCGAAAAGAATTATGTCTATGCTCAACAACAGTGTGACTTCAAAACCGTTATTACCACTCGTCCCCTACTAGAAAAAACTGGCTGCCCTGAATTACCTGGCATGGTGTTCATCGAAGAGATAATGGCCGGTTTAAGCAAGTTTGAAAAAACCCTGGGGTTCATGAAAAGCAAAGCCCCTGTCGCGATTCTTAAGCGACTAACGGGACCTGAAAACCTATCTAAACCCGCGGTTATTTTATTCACTAGCGGCAGCGAAAAAGACCCCAAGGTAGTGCAACTGTCGCAGCAGAACTTGCTTTCCAACATCGATGCTTTTTGCGACATGATGGACGTCTACAGCATGGACCGATTATTAGCCGTACTCCCTTATTTTCATGTGTTTGGCCTTACCATAAACCTTTGGACTCCCATGTGCTTGGGGATGACGTCAATTACTTATGCAAACCCATTAGAATTTCGTACCGTTGCAAACATAATCAAAGAAACCGAGCCAGAATTGCTCATCGGCACACCTTTGTTTCTGGAAGGGTATGCTCGGCAGTCCAACGCTGGGGATTTTAAAAGCGTGGTATTGACTGTATCCGGCGCAGATAAATGTCCTGAATCTTTGCGCAAACTTTATCGGGAAAAACACCAGCTAGAAATTTTCGAAGGCTACGGCGCCACAGAAACCTCTCCCGTTATTTCAGTAAATCCGAGAGCATCAAACAGACCCGGCAGCATCGGCCTCCCAATTCCTAACACATCGGTGAAAATTCAGAGTTACGAAACAGGCAATGAATGCCCGACTGGACAGGTTGGAAAGATACTGGTCAAAGGCGATGGTGTCATGGACGGCTACCTCAACGATGTCGAAGAATCATCTCTACGATTGAAGTCTGGATGGTACGATACTGGCGATTTAGGCTACCTTGATGAAGATGGCTACCTTTGGCATAAAGGCCGCCTGAAACGCTTCGTCAAAATTGGCGGCGAAATGATATCCCTGGTCATGGTGGAAGAAATTCTTGATGAAATGACGCCTGAAGATATTGAGTGCTGCGTCGTTGAAATACCGGACGCGAAGAGAGGCTCAAGAATCGTAGCGGTCACCAACGCAGAAATTGAAAAAAGCGAAATTCAGAAAAAACTTAGCAAAAAACTTCCCAATATTGCTCTGCCAAAATCCTATACTGTGGTGCCAGAATTCCCGAGAATGGGTAGCGGTAAAACTGATTTCCGCACATTAACTGAACTAGTGCGCAAGCAGCTAAAAGATTCTTAAAACTAAGCATTTTTTCATTAGGTAGTTATGAAAGCAGCGAGCGGAGGTCATTTTCCTCACGCCCGCCAGCCTTTTAAGAAAGCATTACAGCAGGTTCATAACCGCATGCACCAAGCTTCCTATCAGTACAAATACTGTCGCAACAAACCCTGTAAGAAACCCTGGACCACGAGAACCTGGGTCTGATACATAGCCGCGCAAATAAAGTAATCGACCAACAAAAAATAAAGCACCTGCAATCGCTGCATAAGTGGGGTTCGCTAAATAGGCGAACATAAACATGCTTGGTAAAAAGATTACAAGCTGCTCCAAAGTGTTTTGGTGGACCCGCCAATAACGCTCAAAAACTGGGTCGCCACTTGTTGCCGGCGCAGGCACATTATATGTCGACCGCGCCTTACCTACTAAAAACCCGAACACCATGTATTCGATCAAAATCAAACACGCTACGATAAATACTAACTCCATACTCTTCCCCTTTTTTTACGATTAAACCGCTCTAATTATTCGTTATTTAACTGGTACTGCCTCAGTAATTCATTTTGCGCCTTGTTGGGCTATTTGTTTCAGATAGGCTTGCGAATTAGTGCCCGATAGCGCTTGAAATTTTATATCCGGGTGCAGCACTCGCATCCGCGCATCTAATAAACCGTGAGCTGAATACAGCATTGAGTCTAAAATAATATTGTCAGTATCGCAGCCTCGCGCCAAATTTATTAGGCGATCAAATCCGGCAATAAAATTTTCCGCGTGGTTTCGCCTGATTTCTGTTCCGTAGAACAAATCAAAGTAGTCGGCACCATCGGTTGCTGCCATCGTTAAAAACAATCTGGAGAATACCTCGCTATCCCCGCCTGCAAACTGCTTCCAAAGTTCAGAAAGCTGCTCAGAGGTAATTACGTTATTGCCCACCGGTCCTTGACTGGAAATTAAAAGTAAACCGCTAACCGCACCAAGCTGTCTTCGAGTGGCTTCAGATATTTTGAAAAACGTCTCTTGCCGAGCATTTAACTCGGTCGCTGCAATAGCTTGGGTTTGTTTCTCTGAATGCAGGTTGTTGCGCCTAAGTTCTTCGTTATTCTGAGCCAGCACCGATTGCTGGACAAATAAACCTATCACCAGCCAGAGAAATGCCAAAAAAGCGAACGCGCCTTCAAGAAAAGCACCCATTTCAGCGATCGGTAAGTCTAGGAAATTAACCCAGCCTACATTTTTTGCGACATAGATAGCCAAAAATCCGAACCATAGAACGGTTAGCAGTAAACCTGCCGCTATTCGCCAATCCTTAGGTAAGTAGGGGCTATCCAACGGGTTTGAGATTGATTCATCAGTCATAGTTAGCCAGTGAGCGGAAGATTAAAGACGCGAGCGAGCCTAGAATAATTGGCACAAGGTACGCCGTCAATTGCCTTCTACAGCATTGTGAGCCAAAAGTAGAAGCACTGGCATTTGTGTACTAAGCTTGAGAAAGGTCAATTAATTTTTAAAGGAAGTCGAAGTTGCACAAATCAGCACACCGATGGCAAAGGGATAAACTGGAGCGATTAAATGCCTCAACTACGCAGGGACCGCATCCACAATCTTATCCAAAACATTAATAACAACCTTAAAGCTCTCGATACCTCAAAGATAGCCATAATAGTCCAGTGAATGCTCGCAAGCTGCAACACCTAAAAGCATTTTTCTAGAATGAGTTAAAATGGATGCCACTGTGAAGAAAATCATTGCCGACCTTCTTACCGCTCAGGCAGCGCAAGCGGCCTTTTATTGCCGCCGCAGCTAGTTCCACGATCTCCGAAATCAAATCCGCAGGCTTGCCCAGTTTATCGGGAAAGACCTTGCTGGCAGCTTTCAGCGCGCCAAAGTATTGGCTCATGCCAAATTTCATCATCACCACTAACATCGTCCCCACGACAGCAATAAGCAGGGACGACACATTGACAAACATGTGCGCGGCACCACCCATCATAATGGTCACAATCATTAGCGCCCAGACGCCTATCAGCCCTATCAGCCCTATCAGTGTTGCTAAATCCATTGCTAAGTTTCCTTAACTCTTACACATTCCAATAATGGATGATTAAGGACCCGCTAGGTCGCCAATCCATAAGGATTTATCGATAGCTAAAAGTTATAACCGCAGCACTAATGCTGTGGCCCTTAATTCTCTTGTTCTAATCAAGACTAGCTTGATTTTCGACCCTTGAAGGAAATACAAGGATATTATCTCTGCAGTGTTAGGACTAAGGCCTGCAAAATCACATCTCGGTGCCTATGCCCATATCGGACCGGATTATGACCACTGAAGATGCATTACGTGTAAGTTGACGTATAATCATAAATATCTTCAACAATGCTTCAATTTATTGGTACTGCAAATGGCAAAAAGCAAATCGGAAAGCTTTGAATTCGAAAAATCACTTGCTGACCTAGAGGCCTTAGTTTCTTCAATGGAAGAAGGTGAGTTAAGCCTTGAAGATTCACTAAAATCATTTGAGAAAGGCATAAAATTGACCCGCGATTGCCAAACTGCATTACGAGCTGCAGAACAAAAAGTGCAAATACTAATCAATGAAAATGGCGATACTGAAGACCTCGACGTCTTAGAAGACGATGGGTAGTTGTCATGCCACCTTCAACTAGTGCAGAATTTCATGAATTCCTCGCCCTCTACAGAGCACGTAGTAACGATTTGTTAGCGGCTCAATTGCAGCGAGATTATCCCAATACCCGCTTGGGAGAGGCCATGAACTATGCCTGTCTCAATGGCGGCAAACGAATACGCCCTATTCTGGTCTATGCCAGCGCCTTTGCTGTGGGCGGAAGAATTGAATCGGCAGATTCAGCAGCATTAGCGGTCGAACTACTTCACAGCTACTCTCTTGTTCATGATGACCTGCCGGCAATGGACGACGATGATTTACGCCGAGGCAAGCCCTCTGTACATAAGCAATACGATGAAGCCACAGCGATTTTAGTGGGTGATGCTCTGCAATGTTTGGCTTTTGAAGTCCTAACCAGTAAAAACCCCTCGGTAAGTGCGGCAGTTAAACTGCGCATGATCAGGTTATTTAGCAAAGCAACGGGAGCAATGGGCATGGCTGGCGGCCAAGCTGTCGATTTTGCCGCGGTAGGTCAAGACTTTACTTTGGAGCAACTGGAGGTTATGCACCAACTGAAGACCGGTGAGCTTATTCAGTCCTGTTGTATCCTGGGCGCCCTAAGCTATCCTGATGTAACAAACGAGCAAGTTACCGCCTTAACCAGATACGCCCAGCGTATTGGTCTAGCATTTCAGGTCCATGACGATATCTTAGATGAAACCGGTGACACCCAAACTTTAGGCAAACCACAAGGCTCTGATCGGGAATTAAGTAAGCCAACGTATGTATCATTACTGGGATTGGAGCTAGCCAAGCAGCGGGCTGCTGAACTGAGTAAGTCTGCAATCGCTGAATTAGACGGCTTTGGCGACACAGCCCAGCCACTGCGGGAACTTGCTAGCTATATCATCACTAGGGAAAACTAACGGAGCCAGTTGATTGCCCTCCCGAGACGCCGAATTTAGCTTGTGCGCCCATTTATTACTGGCTAAATCGCCGAAATCCTTGAAAAAATTCGCTCCAAGAGTTGAAATACATAAATGTTAGACGAAATACCTGTTACCAGACCTGACACACCGCTGTTAGATCAAATTGATTCACCTAGCGATCTAAAGGAGCTAGAGGTTGGCCAACTTGCCGAGC
This sequence comes from Glaciecola sp., assembly GCA_047628735.1. Classification (GTDB taxonomy): domain Bacteria; phylum Pseudomonadota; class Gammaproteobacteria; order Pseudomonadales; family Pseudohongiellaceae; genus UBA9145. Next base: position 5,088 of record JBLHVT010000008.1, on the reverse strand, counting down.
TGGCGGAAGAATTACGCCTATTTTTACTCTACTCAGTAGGCCAAACCGGTGGCCACTTTGGCGCTGGGCTGGGCGTGGTCGAACTTACCATCGCACTACACTTTGTCTTCAACACCCCAGATGATCGCTTGGTTTGGGATGTAGGGCACCAAGCCTATCCGCACAAAATACTAACCGGGCGCAGAGATCAAATGCTCACCATGCGGCAGGCTGGTGGTTTAGCAGCTTTTCCCAATAGGGGTGAAAGCCCCTTCGACACATTCGGTGTTGGTCACTCCAGCACGTCCATAAGTGCAGCGCTTGGGATGATGGTCGCAGCCAGACTTCAGGACGATGACAATTACTGCATAGCAATTATCGGCGATGGTGCGATGACCGCCGGCATGGCTTTCGAGGCGCTGAATCATGCGGGGCATCTCGATGATAATTTTCTTGTCATTCTCAATGATAACAATATGTCGATTTCCAATAACGTTGGCGGCATGTCTAGCTATTTTGCGCGCATGTGGGCTAGCAAGCCCTACAATTTTATTCGTAAAGGCAGTAAAAGAGTTCTTTCAAAAATCCCTCCCGCATTGAAGGCGGTTCACCGCGCTGAAGAATACATGAAGGGAATGGTCTCTCCAGGCACATTATTCGAGGAAATAGGATTTAACTATATTGGCGTAGTGGATGGACATGACACAACTGGGCTAGTAGAAATTTTGCGCAATATTAAAACGCTACGCGGACCCCAACTACTTCATGTCGTGACTCAAAAAGGTAAAGGCTATACCGCTTCAGAGAAAGACCCTTTTGGGATGCATGCGCTAAGCAAAATCGAAACTGTAAAAGAAAAGGAAGCCAAGTTAGCAACTGTTGACACGAGTTTACCCTCGCCCACTTATTCCAAAGTTTTTGGTGACTGGCTATGTTTGCAAGCTGAGCACAATGAACTCACCGTAGCTGTAACGCCAGCAATGGGCGAAGGTTCAGGCATGCAGGATTTTGCAGAGCGGTTCCCCACCAGATTTCATGATGTGGCTATCGCTGAGCAGCATGCGGTCACGTTTGCCGCGGGAATGGCCTGCGACGGTCTTAAACCAGTGGTGGCTATTTACTCTACCTTCCTGCAAAGGGCCTATGATCAATTAATTCACGATGTAGCACTGCAAAACCTTGATGTCATGTTTGCCATTGACCGCGCAGGCTTAGTTGGAGAAGACGGCCCAACACATGCCGGCAGCTTTGACCTTAGCTACTTGCGCTGTATCCCCAATATGATTGTCATGGCGCCAAGCGATGAAGCGGAGACCTTCAAACTACTTTCCACTGGATTTGAGCACAAAGGCCCAACTGCAGTTCGCTATCCGCGGGGCAAAGGACCTGGCGCTCAAATACCCCTGTCACTAGAGACTGTGGCAATTGGTAAAGGGTTCAGTCGCCGCAAAGGCCTATCTGTTGCAATCTTAGCCTTCGGCAGCATGGTTCAACCAGCTCTTGTTGCAGCTGAAGAATTAAATGCTACTGTTATCGATATGCGCTTTGTTAAGCCGCTCGATAAAGAATTAATAGCTGATATGGCCACTACCCATCAACTGATAGTAACTGTTGAGGAAAACACTGTCCTCGGCGGGGCAGGCTCTGCTGTCAATGAATTTTTGCTACAAGAGAACTATCAAATTCCAGTGTTGAATTTAGGGCTACCAGATACATTTCTTGACCATGGTAAAGTGCCGCAAATGCTAGAAACTGCAGGCCTGGACTCTTCATCAATAGCCAAAGCAATTCAAAGTAAACTACAGGCCTGTAATATTCAATCCACAGCAGTTTAGAAAGAAAATCCCTGAGCTGTCCCTACTACTATTACATTGGCTTCATTGTGCTAAAACTTCAGCACAGCTGCCGCGACCAGACAAGGCTTCGATGCTCAATGACTGCGCATAAGCCAACCTCATTAACCCAAAAAAACCCATCATCCAAAAAACCGCACTGGATAAATAACGTCTTGGCTTAACGAGAAGGGAGGGTGAGTTTGTTGTTTGAAAAAATAGAGGAAAATTAGGCTGAGGGGTCAAACTAATCGAGTAATGCGACGCCAGACAAATGTCTAGGCGCCGCAGTCTGTGCTTAGTGCTTAGTGCTTATCAATAATCGGCGTAAACTCGCACGCCGCCAACAAAGGGCATGCCTGCTACAAATGTCGGAATACCAAATCCGCCACCGGTGTTGCCAGCATCAATCAAATATTCTTCGTCAAAAATATTGTCTGCAAATAGTTCAAAGCGCCATTTACTTTTGTCACTATTGAGCTTTATTGAGGCATCGCTTATCCAGTACTCGTCCTGAGCGAGCTCTGGGCGATTACTGCTATCAAAGAATACTTCAGACTGGAACGAGCTAATCAGTTCGAACTCCAGTTCATATTCACCCACATTGAAAGACTTATTAAAAAATAGTGAAGAGCTCACCTGCGGGGCCAAACGAAAAGTATTTCCACCGTAATCAAAACGAGCCCCGGCGTCGGTATTATCATCGAAATGCGCATCTAGCAGACCAAGATTAGCGCCGATTCTTAAAGAATCATCGAACGCGTAATCAACACTGGCTTCGAACCCAAACATATTAGAATCACCGACTGTTACCGTAACACTTTCGAATGTTTGCGCATCGGTGAAGCTTTCCTGGAAATCTTTATACGTGTAGGCAAATACGGCTGCAGTAATAGACAAGTTCTCGCCGTAGTATTTTAGGCCAAGGTCGAAACTGTCTACGGTCTCCGGATCTATAACTGAGGTCGCACCAAACGGATTCACATCGACAACCGGAGAACGACGGCCCTGTGCATAGTTAAAATAAAATGACATATTGTCGCTGTAATTGTAATTTAGAGAAACGCGAGGCAAAGTAGCGGAAAAGTCTCGTGCTTCTTCAGCTGAAAACGTGCGAAAGAAAGTGTCTTTTGAGAACCGAGTTTCATCAATATAACGAACGCCCGCAGTGAGTGTCAGCTGGTCTGTTAACGAATAAGAGCCCTCGACTACCGCTGAGTTAATTTCTAAATCACCCTCGAATACAAACGGACCCCTATTTTCTGTAACCGAAGTTGCTGGATCGCTGATGGGCGTCCCATCTGCGCTAAAAAGCGAATCTATTAGCATCTGCCGAACTGCTGCCGTTTCTTCAATTGAAGCAGTAGTGCTCACATCGTTTATCAGTGAAACATTCGGAAATTGAATTTCAAGTTCTGCCAATCGTGCATCAAAAACATCTCGCAGAACAGGATCTACCAACTGAACGAACGGCAACACAGACTCATCTTGAGTTGAAGAGAACCCAACGAAGCCTTCGAATCGGTCTCCTGACCTATAAACAAGGCGAGCACCAAAACCGGAAAGATCAGCGTTGTTTTCAAAAAAGGCATCCTGAATTCTCAAGCCTGTGCCATCAGCATCAAAGTACTCGGATAATTCAACATCTTTTATATAGCCGTCAACGGTTAGTTCCAGTTTGTCATTGAAATTATGAGTGATGGCAACATCGAAAGAAGACAAGTCTCGCTCAATACCAATCAACGAACCCAGCCCTAGTTCGGCATCAGAAAAAGGGTTTGTCGAGCCATTCAATGGCGCTATAGAGCCACTTTTAAATGAAATTCCTGGCTGGTCATTAGTCTCCATCGAGGCTCGAAACAGGATGGTCGTATTATCCAACTCGGCCTGCAAGGTGGCACGAAAGGCAGCAACTGACACCCCATTCAATTCCCCTCCAGCACACGCCTTCGACACCCCCTTAGCGTCTGTGATAAACCCAGAGGGGTTATAGGAGTCAGGTCCACAGGCGAGATTGTCAATCTGACCATCTTGCTCGCGGTACACAGTTGCCAAACGAAATGCCAACACATCATTTATTGGTGTATTGATCATGCCGCGAAAATCGATACCATTCAGAGAATTGGCTGCAAACCTACCTTGAGCTTCAAATTCATTGCTTGGTCGCGCCGAGATGACACTGACCGCACCGTTCGCTGCTGCAGCGCCAAATAAAGTTGGCTGTGGTCCCTTTAACACCTCGATACGTTCAATGTCATATAGAGAAACACTAGAAACTGTTTTCTTACTGATATCAATTCCATCCTGAAAAACAGAAATACGTGGTGTCGACGTAATGCTACCAGAGTCATCCGTAATGCCTCTGATACTGAAAGAAGGTAGGCTCACACCTTGTTCTTGGATCACAACATTGGGTAGAAATCGAGATAAGTCGTCAAGCTCAGTGGTATTTGTGCGATCAAGAAAATCTCCTGAAATAACATCCATAGTCATCGGTACATCTAATACTGATTGCTCTCTTTTTTGAGCAGTTACAGTGATCTCTTCGATAGTACCCTCTTTAACTTGGGCACTCGTTGTAGAAGAAAATAGAACGCTGCCCGCACCTAAGCAAAACAACATTGTGGTTAAATTGTGCATGAATATCCTCGTTAATAAAAATTGGCTATTTATGGGCACAGCCTCTAGATCTGTAAGAAGAAAAAAAACCTAGGGTGAACTTATTTGGCCCGAGCAGAATTTTGCACGATTTGTATTACATTGGCGTTGCAATGAAATGAAGCTTTTAAGACAGCTTACCTTGCGCTAGGCTAATTTTTTATCTGAGCGTCACGATAAAATCGAAGTGTAACAAGCGTCAAGTATCACTATCAAAGCAAAAAAATATGAGGGATGGTTATCTGTGGGTTACTAAGCCGTAAAGAAGGAATCTATACAGGCCTTTAAAATTTAGTCAGACACCAAAATGTATTTGGTAGCCAGCCTTGCCGTCAGAAAAGCCGGCTGAAGTGTATAAACTTGTATTAGCAATGTTCGCATCATGAGTTATAAGGGCAACTTTATGGCAGTTTTTACTTGCTGCGAACTGTTTAGAAAATAGCAGCAAATATTTTCCAATTGCCTGAGCCTGAGCCTGACCCTAAACCTAGACCTGAGCCTGAGCCACTTTAGTAACAATGATATCCTCAATAATACCGTATGGCTTGCCTGACCAGCTCAAGTCGGCACAAATATTAACTGTGCAGGGCCTACCCTAGCGTTATTTTGAAACGCGCCC
>JBLHVT010000007.1:0-55581 GCA_047628735.1 Glaciecola sp. | reverse complement strand
TTTGCCCCTGTTCATCCAATGTTTTTATTTCATTTAATTCTTTAGACATAACGTTTAATAACTTTTTGATAGTTGTTACTGACCAGAGCCCGATCCACACTTAGTTGATAAAGTCGCTAACCTTATAGGCACTAATCTAACTAATTTAATAAAGCTCAATATGACCATACTCATTGCCGACACTGACGCCTTAAATAAAGACAAGCTATTTGACCGTGAACATTCCAATTTACGGTCAAATTAATTAGATCCTATAACCCTTCACTGGCTTTGCGGTTCCAAAATCTTATTGCGCCATCGGCAACACCTTATATTCAGTATTGCACTAACCTACATGCCGCAGACCAATTTAAGTTAAGTTAAGACTCATATACACCAAAGCGAGTCGCGGATACTCTAGCCATTGCCGGTCAAGAGTTCGCTGAGCAAGTCCTACGAACAGAACAGAAAGATCACGGCTTTCTGTTGGAAGTGAAATCCTCTATTGGAAAGTAGATTGCCTATGCCCGCTATCATCAAAATAAAATTGAGAAAATTAACTCCAATAACTAAAATCCCCCGACGTCTTTGCGCGCTATCGAACAAGTCTCGGATTCAGCATCAAAGGTTACTATAGCCTCTCCTATTTTTAAACTTTTCATGACCTGACTAATTTTAGTCTCAAGCGAAAATTCCTCATGACCATAGTCTGTACCTTCTCTGGACACAAAGTCTTCGATTATTGCTGTTAGCGTTTCTGTAGACAGTTCTTTGTAGGGTATTTCCATAACTTGTAGTTTCTTATCATCACTAAACGCTAAATTGATGCCAAAGCGGCCTGATTAACACCCTAAATGCTACAGGGAAAGGCTTCGTGCGCGCTGTCTATTGAACTTCCACTAAATTCAACAGCACATTTGTCTCACTTTGTTTAGTAAGGTCTTTGAATGAGAATAAATTCAGATCCGCAAGTTGAGATGGCGATACATTAGCAATGCTTCGAAAAATCGTCTCTATGCGGCCAGGATGCTCTTTATCCCATCCTTGCAACATAGCCTTTATGTTTTGTCTCTGCATATTGTCCTGGCTCCCGCAAAGATTGCAGGGAATAATAGGAAAGTCCATCAGCTGAGCATACAGCTCAATCTCAGTTTCTTTACAGTAAGCAAGCGGCCTTATCACTACATTTTTTTTATCGTCACTGAGCAACTTAGGTGGCATTGCTTTTAACTTGCCGCCATAAAACATATTCAAAAAAAGAGTCTCAACAATGTCGTCTCTGTGGTGCCCCAGGGCGATTTTATTGGCTCCAATTTTATCCGCATAATTATATAAAATGCCGCGCCGCAGCCTCGAACAGAGGCCGCAGTAGGTTTTACCTTCAGCAATTTTATCCGTCACTATGGAATACGTATCTTGTTCTAGTATTTTGTAATCAACACCAACCTTTTCAAGATAATTAGGCAACACCTGTTCTGGAAAGTCTGGTTGCTTTTGGTCTAAATTCACAGCGTGCAGCGCAAATGTTATAGGGGCAGACCTTTGCAAGTGTTGCAATATATCAAGCATCGCATATGAATCTTTTCCACCAGACAAGCACACCATTACAAGGTCACCGTCTTCGATCATATTGTAATCGGCGATCGCCTGACCGACATTTCGGCGCAAATTTTTACGACTACGATTTAACTGGAAATCTTCTTTTGATGCCCTGCTCATTTATTTTGGTCCGGTTACACTCTTTCAAGAACTGTGGCTATGCCTTGGCCTAAACCAATACACATCGTGGCTAAACCAAATGTGGCGTCCTTGTCTTCCATGTTATTCAACAAAGTAGTTGTGATTCTAGTGCCTGAGCATCCAAGCGGATGGCCCAAGGCAATAGCGCCTCCCTTTAAATTCACTTTTTCGTCTACCATAGACAACAATCCCAAATCCTTTAACACTGGTATCGATTGCGCTGCAAAGGCTTCATTCAGCTCTACACAGTCAATGTCTGCTATCGTTAGACCGGCTTTTTTTAGTGCTTTCTGTGACGCTGGCACTGGACCATAGCCCATGATTGATGGATCAACACCCGCATAGGCCATCGATCTAATTTTGGCTCGCACTGTTAAGTTCAAAGACTTTGCTTTTTCAGCTGACATCAACAACATTGCAGAAGCACCATCTGAAAGCTGCGACGATGTCCCTGCTGTAACAGTTCCGTTAACCGGATCAAATACAGGGCGAAGTTGCGCCAACCCCTCTAAAGAGGTATCAGGGCGAATAGTTTCGTCATGCTCTATCAGCATTTTAAAGCCATCAGAGTTATGCCCCTCAATAGGCACAATCTCATTGTTGAAGCCTCCGAGGCGACGAGCTTGGTCAGCCAGAAAATGTGACCTCACAGCGAATTCGTCTTGCTGCTGTCGGCTAACACCGTGCATTTTGGAAAGTACCTCTGCGGTAACACCCATCATCCAAGCAGCTTTCGCCATGTATTTAGAGGCTTTAGGGTTCACGTCGATACCATGCGTCATGCCGACGTGCCCCATGTGCTCTACACCGCCAACGATAAACTGATCACCGTTGTTGCTTTGAATGGCCATCGCAGCTGTTTGCAAAGCCGACATGGATGAGCCGCACAGACGGTTTACTGTTTGGGCGCAGGTTGTATGTGGCAACACTGACATTAGCGCTGCATTTCTTGCAACGTTCCAGCCTTGTTCTAGGGTTTGATTTACACAGCCCCAAATAACGTCTTCGACATCGGCAGGATGCACATTAGGGTTACGTTCAAACAATGCGTTAATTAGCCGAGCAGATAGCTCCTCCGCCCGCACATGTTTAAATGCGCCGCCTTTTGATCTTGCCATAGGAGTTCGAATCCCATCTACAATAACTGCATCTCTTAGCTGTAAAGACATCGTATTCTCCTAAAATTTAGTAGTAAGTGTCGCCAGCGGCGGCCATCGCTTTCATTTTTTCTGTTGGCTGATAGAGCTCACCCAGATGCGCGTACTTTTCTGCTAATTCGCAAAATGCCGCTACTGTGAGACTGTCGACATAGCGTAGTGCTCCTCCCCTAAAAGGAGGAAAGCCTAAACCTAAGACCAATCCCATATCGGCTTCAATGGCAGTATCGACGATGCCATCTTCTAAACAACGCGCTGTCTCTAGGCATAAAGCAATCATCATGCGCTCAAGAATTTCACTGTCATCAAATGCTTTTGACGGACCGCTTACCGATGCAATCAATTCATCAATTTCTGGATTAGGAAGCTTACGCGGCTTACCTTTTTTATCCGTTTCGTATAGATAAAATCCCTTGCCAGATTTTTGCCCAATATCGCCCTTCGCGTATAGCTTGTCGATGGCGCTTTCAAAGTCTAATACCATCCTATCGAAGCCTGCGGCCATCACTGCCTGAGCATGAACACCCGTATCAATACCAACCACATCCAATAAATAAGCAGGCCCCATTGGCCAGCCAAATTTTTCCATGACCTTATCGATCTGCCTAAAATCCGCCCCCTCATGGATGAGTTTCGAAAACGCACCAAAGTAAGGAAATAAGATACGGTTAACCAAAAACCCTGGGCAATTATTTACGACGATTGGCGTTTTGCCCATTTTCTTAGCATAAGCCACTGTGGTCGCAATAGTCTCTTCGCTACTGTGCTCGCCGCGAATGACCTCAACCAACGGCATTAGAGCAACAGGGTTAAAAAAGTGCATTCCGCAGAATTTTTCCGGCCTTGCCAATACTGTCGCAAGATCATCAACTGATATAGTCGAAGTATTGGTGGCAATTATTGTCTCGGGGGATAGCAATGATTCAAGCTCTTTTAGAACAGCTTTTTTAACGTTAGGATTTTCAACGACGGCCTCAACAACGATATCGGCATCGTCTATTTCAGAGTAATCCAAGGTTGGATTAATGCTAGAAAGAACAGTAAACATTTTGCCGGCGTCAATTTTACCCCGCCCAACTTGTTTTTGAAGAAGCTTATTGGCTTCGCCCATGCCTAAATCCAAACCAGCTTGTGCAATGTCTTTCATTATAATCGGCGTGCCTTTGAGTGCCGATTGATAGGCTATTCCACCACCCATGATTCCTGCCCCAAGCACAGCAGCTTGTCTAACAACTTGCGCACTAGCCATCGCCTTTTTAGCCTTGCCGGCAAGAAACTGATCGTTCAGAAACATTTGCACAAGGTTTGCTGCAACTTCTGTCTTGGCCAACTTAACAAAAGCAGCATTTTCTACTGCAAGGGCCTCGGATCTATTCATTAAAGCTGCTTTTTGCATGGCCTTAACCGCAGTAACTGGCGCGGGATAATGCGGCCCTGCTGCCGCCGCCACCATGCCAAGGGCTGTTTCAAATGCGACATTTAATTCAATTGGTTGCAAAGTTAAAGGGGAAGTTTTTTGCTTTCTTGCAGCGGTAAAATCTAACTTTCCGTCCCAGCACTGCTGAACCAATGACTCGGCTGCCGCGAGGAGTTTTTCTTCGTCAACGATTGCGTCGAACGCCCCTTCCGCAAAGGCTTGTTTCGCTGCAACGTGCGCACCGCTACTAATCCACTGATTAGCGTTGTCAGCACCAATTAATCTCGGCAAACGGACCGTGCCACCGAAACCTGGCAATATACCCAACTTAACCTCTGGAAAACCAACCACAGCCTTCTCAGTAGCAACCCGGAAATCTGTAGAGAGTGCCATTTCCATGCCACCGCCTAATGCTATTCCGTTCACGGCAGCGACTGTCGGGAAAGGCAAATCTTCGATTGCAGTAAATACCGCATTAGCCTTAACAACCCATGCAGAAATTTCCTCCTCAGATTGAGTAAACATCGCTGTAAATTCGGTAATATCCGCACCCACGATAAAGCTAGTTTTTGCGCTGGAAAATATCGCTGCTTTAACGTCAGAATCGGCGATTGCAGCGACCGCATCCCTTAACTCTTCTAATGTCAGTTGGTTAAATTTATTTACCGATGAGCCTTCCAGATCAAAAATAAGATGGGCGATGCCTGAAGGTAGTTCCTCAACGCGCAGCGCAGTGCCAGAATAAATCATTGTATACTCCAAGTTCGGCGGACACCCTTGACGGGCTTATATTGGCCTAGGGGCCTTTAGGGGCGCTTATTGTACCTTGCTCACGCATCAATACCAAAGGCCGCCGAGCTATTCTCAGACACTGTAAGTAAGTTATTATTTGCTCTTCATACACAATTCGATTTTTAATCATGCCGCGTTGCAGCCTAATATTTAGCTTTTTCTTGATTTCTTCAGCTTTTACCGCCAGTGAAGCGGCAACCAGCGGTGTAGCTTTGCTTTATCACCACGTGGCTGTTGATACCCCGCCATCCACTACTATCTCACCTGAGTCTTTCAGGGCCCATTTAGAATACCTCAGGGATAATGATTTCCATGTCATCGATCTGAGCGAGATGGTCAATGCTCTGCAGAGTCGACAGGACATTCCTGAAAAGTCTATCGCTATTACTTTTGATGATGGTTATTCATCAATTTACGACACAGCGTTTCCGATGCTAGAAGAATTTGGCTTTCCCTTTACGCTTTTCGTGAGCACAGGGCCTATTGACAGAGCGCAGTCGAATTATATGAGCTGGGAAAATATAAAAGAGATGGCCAACGCCGGTGTGACAATCGCTAACCACTTAGTCGAACATCCCTATATGCTCGACAAACTGCAAGGTGAAGCTGAAGTGGATTGGCTTTATCGCATGCGCCAAGAAATACTGGAGTCGCAAAGCACGATTACTCGCCATACTGGCCAAGATAACAAATTTCTGGCCTATCCTTATGGTGAATATAATAACAATATTAGAGAGTTAAGTGAGGATCTTGGCTTTGTTAGCTTCGCTCAAAATTCTGGAGCAATAGGATTCGATAGCGATTTTCTTGCCCTTCCACGGTTTCCACTGGCTGGCATCTATGCCAATCTGAACACCGCGAAGGTCAAATTTGGGACCAAGGCATTCAATGTTAAACAGCTGTCGCCTCTTTCTCCGGTTACATCCGATGAGAGGCCTACAGCAAGCTTAATGTTTTCTCCCGGAGATTACCGACTTAAACAGATCGCCTGTTTTAGCAACAGCAAAGCCATGGACATGGCATGGAGTGACGCAGAGAAAGGAATGTTGACTATCAGGCCGAAAGCCGAGTTGTCAGGAAGGCGCTCTCGCTATATCTGCACAGCGCCAGATGTGGGGAGTGATCGATTTTTTTGGTATTCAGTGCAATGGATTAACTTAAGCAACTGAGCGTTAGCGTTAGCGTTAGCCAGAAATATCATCGTCCCGTTCGTGAAGGTCGTTCTGCATGATGATGTTCTGTACCTCATCCACGTAACGATCACCCCTTTGTGAATAGGGCTCTAACCCAAAAGCAAGCACCATAGAATCAATTGGCTGATCTTCCTCGCGCATGTCAGCACGCAGCTCCCGTAAATACTCATAAGATTGATTGGTGTTGATGTTATTAAAGTAGGCTCTGACTGTGCCTGCTACAGAATCGAAGCTCTTCACTTCGTGAGTCGCACCTCGAGCCCTACGTCGCGGCACTATTCCACAGCCCTCTACGTAACACCACTGCCCAAACAAGCTATTTCCCTCTAAGGCAAAACGTGACGTTCCCCAAGCGGATTCATTAGCCGCCTGAGCTAAAACAAGCGAAGGAGGCAACACATCTACCCGCAGCATAAGCTCTTCGAGGAGCTTGCTATCGGGCATATTTATCGAGTCTAGCCGGTAAGTTTCTGCGACTTCGAGTAACCACTGCGTTTCTCGCTTACTGAAAGCAATGTCGTTTTGAGACATGTCTGCCAGCGGCAATAAATCTTCACGAAGGTTTATCATGCGCTCATTTTCAAAATCAACATAGTCTTCGAGATAGTCAAAAAACTGCTGTTTTTTGGCATCGACATTCGAAATAGCACCAAAGTCGGGAAAAACGGCAATGGGCTCTATTTTCGCGAGCGCGGGTGATTCTGGCCTTTGAGCTGGTGCGACGGTAATTACAATGACTATCAGCGCGGCCAGTAAGACCGATGTCATCGCAGCAAGGGCAAGTTCTTGTTTTTGCTGAAAGTTAATCATTAATTAACCGCACTCCCTACTGTCGACGCTCAAAATCTATAGTCGACGCTAAAAATCTAAACTAGAAAATCGGGACTAGCAAGCACCTTTCAACGACTGCTAACCTGTCGGCTTCGCAAATCAGATGATTTAGACACAAGCGCTCAGTGTTACGGCGATTATAAGCCTACCCCAGCAGAAAATGGTAGCACCCTCTCCCTAGATTGATCACCCGAACTTAATCCTCGGGCCACCACCACTGCCTACTCCCTACAAACGCAGCCGCAGCCGCAGGCAGTCAACGCTGAGCTACTTACTACCACCAAGGCAGTTAGGTGACTGAGGTGCCGACGATTGACTTAACTGCCATTCACTAGGGGAGTAAAGATGCAAAGCCAGAGCGTGAACGCCGGTATTGAGCTCATCAGCCAGGATTGCATATAACCGTTGATGGCGCTTTACCGCTGCAATGCCATCGAACTGGGTCGCGACCACAGTCAATTTAAAATGAGACTCAGTCGCCGGACCGCCGTGCTTGTGGCTTTCATTCTCTATGATAAGTTCTGCAGGGTTGAGGCTCTCGCTAACTTTTACCCTGATTAAGTTTGCCATTGGGGTTACTTCACTCATGCTCGTTTCTATCCTTTTAGCTATAAGTATTTATGCGAGTATAAAACAATCCCTTTCGCAAAGCAGTGGTAGTGTTAAAGCCTATGCCTGCTAACATAGCGCTTCCGATCGAAGAGACTATTATGACTATTAACTGGTACCCAGGGCATATGAACAAAGCCCGAAAAGAATTAAACAAAATAATACCTAAAATAGATTTGGTGATAGAGTTGCTCGATGCCCGCGCAGCTAACGCGAGCAAGAACCCCTTACTCGATGAGATCACCGCAGACTTGCCGCGAATCAACGTGTTAAGTAAAGCAGACTTGGCTGACCCTGAGATTACCAAGCTCTGGCAAGAAAATGTAAATGAATCAAAAAACCGCCGCTGCCTAGTAAGTTCAACCACAGCTCCCCTGAATGCCAGCGAAGTCATAGACTGCGCGCGCAAACTTATTAGCAAAGAAACTAGAAGGCCGAACTATAGTTATCAAATGCTTATCACAGGCATACCCAATGTTGGAAAGTCGACTCTTTTAAACGTTTTATCTGAGCGTAAGCTCGCAAAAACAGGCAATGAACCCGCAGTGACACAGCATCAACAGAGAATCAAGCTGGCGGAAAACTGGTACCTAATTGATACCCCCGGAATGATGTGGCCAAAACTCGAAGACCAAGATGCGGCCTACCGCCTAGCGATGACCGGAACAATTAGAAATACAGCAGTAGAAGCCGAAGATATCGCCTGGTTTGCAGCAGAAGAACTACTTGCAGGATTTAGGGTAAACTTAAGCAGCCGGTATGGGATTACTGACCAAATAACCACTGCAGAGCAAGTTTTAGAAACAATAGCGGTAACCCGCGGCGCAATCAGCAAACGAGGCCAGATAGATTGGCATAAGACCTCAGAAATATTACTAAATGACTTCCGCTCGGGTAAACTAGGGCGCATCAGTTTGGAACGCCCGAGCACCTAATACCACCAGTTCATTGGTTTACATCTCAATCACTCTCTCTTCTTAAAAGCAGGAGCAATTTCTACTTTATGTCTGAATCAACAGCGCAAGCAACACTCAATTCAAACCATGATCAACCACTGCAAATCCACCCTGCATTTCAATGGCAGCGAAGCGAGGTAATACCCTCTTTAAATATCGTTATGGAGGAGTACCAGCACATAGAAACTGGCGCAATGCACTATCATCTTGCCAGTGAGAATACCGAAAATGTGTTTCTGGTTGCTTTCCGTACCGTGCCGATGGATTCAACTGGGGTTGCACACATACTTGAGCATACAGCCCTGTGCGGGAGTAACAACTTCCCGGTTCGCGACCCATTCTTCATGATGATAAGACGTTCACTAAACACCTTTATGAATGCAATGACTAGCAGTGACTGGACTGCGTTTCCTTTTGCTAGTAAAAACAAAAAGGATTTCAGCAATTTACTCAGCGTCTATCTAGATGCGGCTTTCTTTTCAAGGTTGCACGAACTAGATTTTGCCCAAGAGGGCCACCGCCTTGAGTTTGCCGAAGCCGGTAATGCCAGCAGCGAGTTGCAGTACAAGGGCGTCGTTTACAACGAAATGAAAGGAGCCATGAGCTCAACTTCAAGCGTGTTGTGGCAGACGCTCAGCAAGCACTTGTTTCCAACCTCCACCTATCACTTTAACAGTGGCGGAGAACCAGAGCATATCCCTGATCTGCCTTATCAAGACCTATTGGATTTTCACAAAAGCCACTATCACCCAAGTAATGCTGTGTTTATGACCTTTGGCGATATAACTGCCTTCGAACATCAGACCAGTTTTGAGGAACTAGCACTTAAAGAATTTTCAAAACTCGATATCCATATCGCCGTTAATGATGAAAAAAGATATCTGTCTCCAATTAGGGTGCAGGAATCTTATGCCGCCGATGAAACGGAAGCTAATAAGCATCACGCCGTTTTGGGTTGGTTATTAGGCCATAGCACTGATCTCGAAGAGCTGTTCAAAGCCCAGTTACTGTCCAGTGTTTTACTAGATAATAGCTCTAGCCCGCTGTTGAGGATTTTGGAAACCTCAGATCTAGGTAGCTCGCCCTCTCCCATGTGCGGATTAGAAGACTCGAACCGAGAAATGAGCTTCTTGGCCGGTTTGGAAGGTTGCTCTGAGGGCAGTACACAGTTAGTTGAAAACCTGATAATTGAATCCTTAGAAGCAATTGTTAAGGATGGCGTCGAAGCAGAACAAGTAGAAGCCGCTTTGCATCAGCTTGAGTTAAATCAAAGAGAGATAGCTGGCGATAGCTACCCTTATGGATTGCAGTTAATCATGACGGGCTTATCAACGGCGATGCATCGGGGTGATCCGATTCAATTACTTAATATTGATAGCGTTTTGGACAAGCTTCGCAAAGAAGTTATGGACCCCGCCTTTATTCCTGACTTGATTCAGACTTTGCTTTTGGATAACCCTCACAGACTTACCCTAACTCTGTCACCTGACACCGCGCTGGCCAACAAAAAAGTTGCCGCTGAAGTAAAGCAGCTTGCCGCTATTAAGGCAAAATTAACTGAAGCGCAGGCCCAGGCTATCGTCGACACGTCCTTAGCCCTTGCAGAAAGACAAAACGTTATCGATGACCCCGGAGTGTTGCCAAAAGTTGGGCTGAGCGATGTACCCAAAACAATTTCAGAGCCAGTCAGGGCCGATGCGAAGTTAGCCAATGGCGATACCCTTAGCCGGTATGCACAAGGCACCAATGGACTAAGCTATCAGCAAATAGTAATGACCATGCCCCAGCTCAATGACGCCCAAATTAGTACTCTACCTCTGTACACCACTTGCTTACCTGAATTAGGTGTCGGCTCAAAAGACTATGCCGCCGTGCAAACTTGGCAAGCACAAATAAGTGGCGGAGTTAGTTGTTACAGCAGTATCAGAAGCGACGTCGACGATATTCAGAAAGTAGAGGGACTGCTTACGTTCTCCTCTAAATGCCTTAGTGGCAATCACCAAAAACTAACAGATCTGCTGGCACAAACCATTGGCAGCATAAGGTTTGATGAAGACAAGCGCTTGGCGGAGTTGGTTGAACAGATTTGTACACGCAAAGAAAACAGTATCACCGGTCAAGGCCATAGCCTAGCAATGAACCTTGCCGCAAGTGGCATGAGCCCTACCGCAAAGCTTAATCATGAAGCTGGTGGATTGGTTGGTATTCAGCGTTTAAAGAGCCTGCGAGATAGCATGGCGGACGCCGGTGGTAGAGAAAAACTACTAACAGATTTTCGCGAACTCCATGACTTAATTCTGACGGCGCCGCGCCGCTTTTTACTTATCGGTGAACAAGCCTGTTTAGAAAGCATGCAGTCTGATCTAGAAAACCAGTGGGACACTGCCGCAAGCGCTCAAAACAACAGTGCATTAGCATTGCCTGAAGTTAAAAATACAGTGAGAGAGGTATGGACCACCTCGACTGCCGTGAACTTTAGCGCTAAAGCATACCAAACCGTGCCTTCCAGTCATGAAGACAATGCAGTGCTGAGTGTTTTAGCTGGATTCATGCGCAATGGCTACCTTCACCGCGCTATCCGCGAACAAGGCGGCGCCTACGGTGGTGGCGCGACCCAAGATGCTAACTCCGCTTCTTTTCGGTTTTTCTCCTACCGTGACCCTAGGCTTAGTGAAACTCTTGAAGACTTTGACCGAGCGCTGGATTGGGTTAGCTCAGCAACGCATGCGGAACACCAACTGGAAGAAGCGATCCTGGGAGTTATTGCAAGTATGGACAAGCCATCTTCTCCCGCTGGTGAGGCTAAGCAGGCTTTCTACAACCACCTGTTTAAGCGCCGCTTAGATCAGAGAAAAATATTCCGGCAACGGGTGTTAGACACTACCATGGAGGATTTACGTAGCGTGGTAGGAAAATACTTCTCCCCAGATGCTGCTAGCATTGGCGTAATAACCAACAAAGAATCTGTTGGAAGCTTACAAGCGCTTGCGCTTAAAGAAATTAATATGTAATAAAATCAATTGGTTAGGGAGACCCTCAAGATGATTTGTTTAATTTCGATAAATACGGAACTTTCATAACAAGTCAGGGTCTTAATTTAGGTAGGTGAATGCTATACAAAATTGTGGGTTTTGTTACATTTGTCTCTCCCTTGATAGTATCATTTAGCCCAACAACTCCGGTTGTTGGGCTTTTCTTTTTGTCCGCTTTTATTAATTGTTAGCTTATTCAATAACAAACGCCTTAACATATGGCGTAGTACGATAAGACGTGGTCGCTTGCTTTACTCACGTTTACTTACATACTACTTAACAGCCTTATCATGCCAGACTATAAAACCGATGATTGCTGCAACCAAAACCTCTAATATTATTAGCGAAGCTACCAAAGTCACTTTAGTAGGTATGTGGCTCGATATTGCCTTAGCCGCAGGCAAGATAATTGGTGGTTTGCTTGGGAATTCCTTTGCTTTGGTCACTGATGGAATCCACTCACTCACAGACGCAGTTTCAGATATATTTGTCCTAGTCATCGCAAGAATAGGTCAATCCGCACCAGACGCTGAGCATCCATGGGGCCATGGCAGGTTTGAAACTGTTGGCACGATTGCGATGGGCATGCTTTTTTTTGCAACAGCAGGCATATTGATTTTCGATAGCATACAAAAACTCATCGATACAAACCCTATAACCGTGCCAGCAGCAGGCACCATAGTGATCGCCCTGGTGTCGATTGTCTGTAAGGAATGGATTTTTCACTACACTATGAATGTAGCGAAAAAGCTCAATTCCAGTCTTCTTAAGGCCAATGCTTGGCATAGTCGCAGCGACGCGATTTCATCAATAGCGGTAGCAATTGGAATTGCTGGCGCCTTGCTTGGCTATCCCTGGATGGACACGTTGGCGGCCATTGCGGTTGCTCTGATTATCGCAAAAATTGGCTGGGAGCTTAGCATCGAAGCTTTGCGGGAATTAGTGGATACTCAAATCCCAAAACAAAGGCAGGACCAAATAAAGGCAGAGATATTAAGTGTTAGTGGAATAATAAGGATTATCAAACTGCGCAGTCGCTCCTCCGGCGGGAAAATAATACTTGAGCTCAGCCTAAGTGTAGACCCGCATATCCCAGTCTCCGAAGGCCATACGATTGGCGATACCGTCTCTAAAACCTTAACAGGCCAATTCAGCGATGTGGCCGATGTTATTGTTCATATCGATCCTGACTCAGGGTTTTCCAAAGCGTCCCCTACCGACTTACCAAAGCGCCAGGAAGTACTAACTGTACTTGAACAGCTGTGGCAAAACGTCTTGAGCGAGGGGGAAATTGAGCAGATAAGCCTGCAGTATTCCGAGCATGGAATATCGGTGCACCTATTGCTAAAAACGGGCACATTGCCTGCTTCTTTAGCCGCTGAATTAAGGCAATCCATTGTCTCTTTAGAGTATGTAACCAGCTTCACTATATTCACTAATGCTTTCAATTGGGAGCTTACGCATTAGCGCTAAATTGTGCAGTTTTAAGGTCCAAAAAAACTGGATTATGAGGTTCTGAAGCTACCTACCCTTCCTACTCACTTCCCACTCACTTCCTATCCGCCTTTCATGCCTAAGCTCGCTCAGCTTTGATTAATTCATATGCAGCCTTAATATCCTGAGTTTTCTGAGTCGCGATAGTCATCATCTCTTCAGGCAGCCCTTTCGCTACTAGCTTGTCAGGATGGTGCTGATTCATCAGCCTTCGATAGGCTTTCTTGACCTCTATATCACTTATATCTTCGTCCACACCAAGCATCTCATAGGCGGCTCTGAGTTTTTGTTTTACAGAGACTTGAGCTCCAAAGTGCGCCTGCCCCGAGAGCCTTTGCAACAAGGCATTAAAATCTGCAAGCGAGTAGCCGAGGTCTCCTGCGATTTCTTCGAGGATAGACTGCTCTTTGGAGTCCAACTTACCATCGGCCAGAGCCGTAGCAGCAATAATCTCCAGAAACATCTGCACCAAGTTACGACGCCTAAAGATCTCTTGTTTAAACTGCGCTAATACCTCATGAATTGGAAATTCATCTTTCTTTCCTTCATTAAACAAATTAATTGCTACTTTGCGCTGCTCCTTACTCAACAACATCTGATCCATGACTTGCTTAGCAAGGGCAATCTCATCATGGGTTACTTTACCGTCTGATTTTGCAACATAGCCCATAACTGAGAATGTGGCCGTAAAAAATGCCGATTGCACACGCTCTGTTGCGCCCACTCCCATGGAGTTCTGTAATCCAACGGTACCTAGCCCCTTATCGAAGTAATTACCTACCGCCGCTCCCATAAGAGCACCCAGAGGGCCACCCATCATAAATCCGAAAGTACCACCTACAACTTTTCCCCACCAACTCATAAACTCACTCTCGTTACTTCCTTTAATAATTTAATGTTTACCCGTGATTTAGCTGACGACTACTTAAAATAAAAGTCGCTGAAACCAGTTCTTGTCTAACTCACCCCGGCACTCATCCAACTGGATGGCGAACCTATTAGAATTAGATTGAACCATAGCCGCTGCATCCAATAGCCATTGTTTGTTACGGTGCGTACCGCGCTGGTAGCCAGTATTTCCTTCGTGGTAAGCAAAATACAGCCTACGAGCATCGGTTTTTGAAATGCCGCTAGTGCGAGCTGATGCCGCGTTATACCAGCCTACAAAATCAACTGCATCCGAAAAGTTAGATCTAGATGCACGCCCATTGCCAGAGCGCTGCTCATATTCTTCCCACGTACTATCTAACGCCTGAGCATATCCAAAAGCGGAAGAAGGACGCCTGCCAGGAAAAATCCATAGGAATCTATTGCGCTGTGGTTTTGCACGAGCTTTGAAACTCGACTCCTGATAAATGATCGCCATGCTGACAGGGATCGAGCTACCCCAGCGCTGGTGCGCACTTTTAGCTGCCTTGTACCATGAGCGTCGGTCATCAAAGATACTACACAGATTATCTACATTATTGGGCCTGGAACTTACGCAGCTACTGAGCAAAATAGCGATTAGCCCATAACTTAGAATCCGTGTGAAGGCTTCTGTAAACATCATTATTAGACTCTTGATGGGAGACTTAAGTTCTAATTCAAACATTAATCAACTCAGCGAGCATCACGACGAATTCATCCTCACTAATGACGTTAATTCCTAGCTCTTGTGCTTTGCTAAGCTTCGACCCAGCACCTGGCCCGGCCACTACGCAGTCGGTATTTTTAGACACGCTGCCAGCAACTTTCGCACCCAGTTTTATCAGCTCGGCTTTTGCCGCGCCTCGACTCATTTGCTCCAAACTGCCGGTTAATACAAACGTTTGATCAGCCAAGGGCAGTATGTCTCTATCTACACTAACATCGGGCCAAGAAACACCACTGGCCCTCAGTTCTTCTATTTGTGCGGCGTTATTGTCGTTGAGAAAAAATAACCGAATATGACGAGCAACGATTGGCCCTATATCAGAGACCTTTTCCAAGCTGCTAGTCTTGGCATCCATTATCTCATCAATATTACCGTAATGATTCACTAGCGAAAGAGCGGTGGCCTCCCCTACTTCGCGAATACCCAAGCCGAAAAGAAATCGAGCCAAAGATGTGCTTTTACTTTTCTCTATCGCCGCCAGTAAGTTTTCGGCAGATTTTTTCCCCATCCGCTCAAGACTAACCAATGCATCCAAGTCCACTTTATAGATTCCGACAACCGACTCAATTAATCCTTCATCAACTAATTGCTCAACTAATTTGTCACCTAACCCTTCTATGTCCATAGCAGTTCGGGAAGCGTAGTGCTTTATAGATTGCTTTCTTTGTGCGGGGCAAACCAGCCCTCCCGTGCAGCGATATAATACCTCACCGTCTTTTTCTACCGGCGACTTGCAGGCCGGACAATTTTTGGGCAAAACTATTGCTATGGGGTTTTCATTTTCAGTTGGGTTTAGCACTCTCACAATTTTTGGGATTACATCTCCCGCTCTTCTCACTATAACTGAATCACCAATGCGCAGCCCGAGCCTGTCAATCTCATCCATATTGTGAAGAGTTGTATTACTGACTGTTACCCCGCCTACAAAAACCGGCTCAAGTCGGGCAACGGGTGTAATGGTGCCAGTCCTCCCTACTTGAAATTCTACACCAAGAACAACTGTCGACTTTTCTTCGGCTGGAAATTTATACGCCATTGCCCATCGAGGACTGCGCGCATTAACGCCTAGTTGCTGTTGAGTGGCCAGATCATTCACTTTAATTACGGCGCCATCGATTTCATAATCCAGAGCGCTGCGCTTTTCAAGCAATTGCAGGCAATACGCTAAACACTCCTGAATACCGACGCGTGTATCTCGATCTGGATTTACAGGCAAGCCTAGAAGATCAAGAGCCGAAAAAATATCGCTCAAATTGCCTGGTAAATCCATTTTTTCAACAATACCAATACTGTAGCAATACATTTGCAGTGGCATTCTTGCTGTATTTCTAGGGTCTAGCTGACGGATGGCACCTGCCGCTGTATTTCGCGGATTTACAAATACTTTACTGCCTTCTTTCTCCGCCCTTTCATTAACTGTTTGGAAGCCAGGCTTGCCCAAAAATATTTCACCGCGCACTTCCAGCAATGAACCTTTTGGCAAGCTTGCAATTTGTAAAGGAATGCCACGGATAGTTCTTACGTTGTGGGTAATATCCTCGCCGGTGACACCGTCACCACGCGTTGCAGCCCGTTCTAATAATCCGCCCCTGTATAATAGGCTTACTGCAACACCGTCAACTTTAGGCTCGCAGCTATATTTAATCGAGGTATTGTCTTCAAGACGCTTCGTGATTCTATTCTCAAAATCCAATAAGTCTTGCTCATTAAAAACTTTGTTTAAAGATAGCATCGAAATTTCATGAGTAACCTGAGTAAACTCAGACAATGGCTTACTGCCTACTCGCTGAGTAGGAGATTCGGGGCTAACTAAGTGATAAGTAGTTTCAAGACTCTCAAGACGCATTAACAGCGCATCGTAATCAGCATCGGTGATTTCTGGGCTATCAAGGGTGTGATAGAGGCGGTCGTGTTTCTGTATCTCTTTTCGCAGATAAGAGACTTCTTCAATTATTTTCTTGTCAGTGGTCATGTTGAATTTCAGCGCTAGCTGCGGATACCAGCTTTTAGTTGACGCAGCTCAAAGTCTCGAACACGTTGACGATAATGCTCTATAGTTTGCGCTGTCATCAAATTTCTTTGATCGTCTCTAAGCTCTCCATCCAAACCGCCTTTGATTTTCTGAGCCACCGATAGCATCGTTTCAAACGCTTCTAAATTGTTTATTGAGGTAGGCAGTGCCAAAAAGAAACTCACACCTAATGTTGAAAAATCGCTCATGTTGTTAAGGTCAAACGTCCCTGGATTTAAGACATTTGCAACACTGTATAACACTGGCCCCTTCGTGTTTGAATCAAGGTGGTGATGGAAAATATTCATTTCCCCAAATTTCAGTCCCGCGGTTATCAGTATTTGAAGTAAATCATCTCCCGCAAATGAATAACCAGCTCGCGCCATAACATTGACCACCAGAACTTCTGACGGCTGAGTAGCTTTATCATTGCTTTGGTGATGTAGCGTGTCTTCAGCATCCGCAGCCTCATCAGCAAAGCTATCGCGGCTTGGCTCTTCGATTTCTTCGCTATAAGTTTTGCGTTCGCCGCTTTCTTCATCTATTTTTTGGTCTATTTCTGTCGCAGTAGATTGCTTTAGCTCTTTTTTTGGCTTTCGTCTAAAGGCGGAGAAAAAAGATGCCTTTTTAGTTATCACAACAGCTGACTGAGCATCATCTTCGGCGCCAGGTTTTGCGTCATCGAAAAAACTTGGTTGCTCGCTTAATCGAGGCTGGGAATCAGTCGTCTTTGGCGCCGAATTAGATCTAGCTGCCGCAGCGGCCTTTATGATGTTGTTGTCATAGCCAATCCGATCTCCCGCGGTCATTGAAAAATCATCTAGCTGCTGTTCGAAACTTTGATTGGTGCTGTTACCAGATTCTTTAGTTAAATCTGAATCACTGTTTGCCTCCGGATTGTTTTGTTCATCCCAATCGTCTTGATCAGAAACCGCCTCTTCAATTTGAACGCTCTGCTCAGGAACAAGACGGTGAAAGCCTTTTTCCGTAGATGGCTCATCGCTTTCCCAGTCGTCCTCAACAGCATCCTCATCAGATTCAACGTCGACCTGTGTTTCTGGATAATCTGGTGCGATGCTTGCGAGAGCATCAGTTTCAGATATCGCAACATTGTCGTTCAGCTTGATATCATTCTGATCATAATCGAGCAACACATCATCATATTCGTCACCTGACTCTATCTCGACTCGGTGATCATCTTTTAAACCCTGATCATCATCGTCCTCATCGATTGGAGATAGAAACTCAGTCGCACCACTGTAAATCTCATCCTCAATAAAATCTTCAACAACCGATTTAGCCGCCGGCAAGGGGGCTGTATTATGAGACCATTCCTGGTCATCGAATTCTGAACTTAAGCTTGCAGGGTCCACGTGGTCGTATTCTTGATCGTTAAACTGCTCGGTTTCTTCCTCAATTTCTTTTTCTAAGTCTTTTTCTATACCCTTAGCAGCAAACTCAGATGAGGGGCTGATCCGCTCCGAATCAGCTATCGAAACTGTTACCGCATTGCCTAGTTCAACGGCATCCATTAACACAGGAATATTGGCCTCTGAAGAGCCTAGATCACCCAGACTCAAAGCTGTTGCTCGTTCTTGAGCCGCATCGAGTTTGGAATTTTGAACATTTACTGACTCGAGGGATCGATCGACCACTCTAGCGCCGCCACCTGGAAGTTCTGCCAATTCCATGGCCTCGAGATCAGTGTCTTGGGGGATGTTCTTGTCTATAGATAATTTAATCTGGCCACGCCTCGCTTTCAGAGCAACGTAAAGGCCACGCAGAACTACGGCGACGATTGAGAGTCCTAAAATTAGAATTATAAGTTCACGGGTATTCATGGGTTGCTAAATATTCGCTTGGGGCTAATTAAAAGTGACGAAATTAGTAAGGTTATCTGACAGTTACCTCTATTTCTTTAACTAATAATGGGTATTTAGAGCGAAGAGCCAAGCCTGTCGCGCCAAATAGCGAACATTACATTGCAGCAAGTTCAGCTGCCTCTTCAATATCTACCGCTACAATACGGGAAACACCCGCTTCATGCATGGTAACCCCCAAAAGTTGATTCGCCATTTCCATAGTTATCTTGTTATGAGTAATAAAGATAAATTGCACAGTGGCTGACATTTCTTTTACCAGACTTGCATATCGTCCGACGTTAGCGTCGTCCAATGGCGCATCAACCTCATCCAACATACAAAACGGTGAAGGATTAAGTTGGAAAATTGAAAATACCAGAGCGATAGCTGTCATTGCTTTCTCACCACCGGAGAGCAGGTGAATCGTACTGTTACGCTTGCCAGGCGGCCTGGCCATGATTGCTACACCAGTATCTAATAAATCCTCACCAGTCATATCGAGATAGGCATGCCCTCCTCCAAAAACTTTTGGGAAAAGACTCTGCAAACCTGCGTTGATTTTATCGAATGTTTCTTTAAACCGGGTGCGAGTTTCTACATCGATTTTCTTGATCGCATTAGTTAGCGTATCAAGGGCTTTCTCTAAATCATCATTTTGCTTATCTAAATAGATTTTGCGCTCTGACTGTTGCTGGTATTCATCAATGGCTGCTAAATTAATTGGACCTAAGCGCTGAATTCGATTGCCGAGCTTCTCTAAAGCCTCTTCGCACTGCGCCTGATCGACGTCTTCTGGTAACTGAGCGATAACATCTGCCAACTCAAACTCCGCATCAGTTAACTGATTTAGAATACCTTCTCGTTTGACTGAAGCGCCCTCGGTTTTCAAACGCTGCTGCATCAAAGCTTCTCTAAACTCAGAAGACCGCTGCTGCACCTCATTACGGCTTCGCTCTAACTCTCTCAATTTGTGCTCATTAGCATCCACCGCAGACTTTGCCCCACTCAACTCTGCCTCTACATCCAGGCGCTTGGCCAGCAATTCCTCAAGGTCTCGTCGCATAGCTACTAACGGATCATCCGACATATCGATTTGTGTGGTTAGAGACTCTATTCGCTCTTTTGACCGCTGCACTTGGCCTGCCATGCGGTCCATGGTTTCGCGGGTTGAATGTAATTGAGATTCAATTGATTGTTTTTTAAGCGCCAATTCGTGTGCTCTATCTTTATTCACGCGCGCCTTTTGTCTCGAGTTTTCTAGCTGCTCTTTGGCCTGCTCTCGCGACTGTTCCAAGTTTTCTCTAGCACCAACATCTTCCTCCATTGAATCAAGTGCGGTTTGGAGACGGAGTCTAGATTCAGCAATGTTTTGTTGTTCAATTTCTAATTGTCGGCTTAACTCATCTAACTCGTGTGCTATTCGCTGCTTGCGCGTTTTGGCTTCTTCAATTTTAGCGAGCTGAGCGCTGATCACAGATTTCTTTTCACCTAACTGCGCTGAGGTTTCTGACAGCTTAGTTTGGATCTGGTCACGGGCACTTTCGTCGTTGTTTAGCTGGAGTTTCAGTGACGACTGCATTTCAACTAACTGTTCGGCTTTTTCTGTGCGCCGCTTTATGCTCCTGAACAAATCGGCGATCAAACCCTGTCGCTCAATGATAGAATCCTGTTCATTCAAATTATTAACCTGAATCCACGACTTTCCTAGCCAGAGCCCGTCAGCTGTTATAATCGACTCCTTTGCACCTAAACTCATGCGTGCGCCAAGCGCCTCGGTTAGGTCTGCTGCGGTATAAATCCCGGTCAAAAGGTCGTTTAGATTCCAATCGCATTCGATACGCGTTAATAACGGAGTCAGACTATTAGAGACGGAGTCACTAGCGAGATTTCCGGCGGTTACATCAATCATCGCCAGGCGGCTTTGCGGCAAGTCGGCTAAAAGCTCATCAACAGCTTCGAGGCCTTCGATACAAATTCCTTGTAAGGAATCGCCCAGCACCGTTTCTACAGCCAGCTCCCAGCCCGCGGTTATTTGCAAGCTTTCGGCGAGCCTAAGCTGATTGTCGAGGCCTTTAGCCGTTAGCCATTTGTTGAGGGGCTCGTTGTCTTGCCCTAGCGCTGCTTGTTGTAAAGCTTCCAAGGAGGCTTGCTTGCCTCTAGATTCCTGTAATTCGCCGCGAACTGCGTTTAACTCGTCCGCACAATCACTGAGTTCAATTCGGTTTGTATCAATTTGTTGACCAATAGAGGTATTGCTGGCCTGAAATTGCATGATGGAGTTTTGCATGACAACAATTTCATCGGTCGCCTCAGACAAGCCCGGATCTTCCTCATTGCTATTCAATTCTTCTTGCTCGGCCTCGAGCAGTTTCTTGCGCTCTACACCTCGCTCTACAATTCTTTCAAGCTGTTGAATTCTTGACTGCTCTACTTCAGCAATCTGCCTCGGCTCTTGCGCCTTCTGATTAAACCCGTCCCAATGCAGCTGCCATTCCTGCAAAGTCTGCTCGGCTTCTTGGTGTGCCTCAGAAGATACCTCCTCTTCAGCCAGAGCTTCTTCGAGTGCTGGCGAAATCTCCCTAAGATCGGAGTCCAATTGAGTAATTCGTTTTAAATCGACATCTAACTCTTCTTTAGTCTGAGAGAATGCTTCCTCCGTTTCGGCTAAATCCATCTTAAATTGGTCAACTCGCTCTATATGATGTTCAATCGACTGCTCTATTCTAGCAATGTCATTACCCAAACTATAGAAACGCGCCTGTACTTCGCCCAAGGCATCAGTCAGATCGGCATTGTCCGATAAATGCTTCTCAACCAGTGCATCTAGCTCACGCTGGTCAGCAATAGTCGCCTCTATCTTAATTTCAAGCTCGCCGATGGCTTGAGCGTTAAATTTGATTTCTTCATCTAAGAATTGCCATTTCAAAGCATTTAAATTGGCCGTGGTTTGACGTTCATCCTTTTTGAACTCCGCGTATTTTTCAGCGGCGACAGACTGGCGTTGCAAATGAGATAATTGACGACCTAATTCGTCACGAATATCGGCCAAGCGCTCTAGATTTTCTCGGGTGCGCTTAATTCTGCTTTCAGTTTCTTTGCGGCGCTCTTTATACTTAGAGATACCGGCCGCTTCTTCGATGAAAACCCGCAGCTCTTCAGGCTTTGATTCTATCAGTCGAGAAACCATTCCCTGCTCAATAATGGAGTAACTGCGCGCGCCTAAACCAGTCCCAAGAAATATATCGGTAACGTCTTTTCGTCGGCACTTTGTACCATTTAAAGAATAGGTAGAGTGGGCTTCACGATCCACCTTTCGCTTAATAGAGACCTCGTCAAAATTGGCATATTCTCCCGTGAGCCTGTGATCCTGGTTATCAAACACCAGTTCGACAGTCGCCTGACCAACCGGCTTTCTTCCCCCGGAGCCATTGAATATAACGTCAGTCATACTCTCACCCCGAAGATTTTTGGCCGACGACTCGCCCATGACCCAGCGCACCGCGTCAATTACATTCGATTTACCGCAGCCATTAGGACCGACAACCGAACATAGGTTCGACGGGAAATCGATTGTTGTCGGATCAACAAAAGATTTAAAACCTGCAATTTTGATGCACTTAAGACGCATGGAGTGTCCAGAAATTTAATCGGTTAGTTACTGCAAAGTTAGGGGCTTTTTGAGACGGTAATAGAGTCAATAGAAAAGTTGTCAAAGCAAGAATCTTTAGTATTATTATGGTCGATTTAGAGGACTGAATCTTATCTGATTTAGGCCTTCAATAACACCGAAAACGCGCGCTAAAACTTCTTTTTATCTAAGATGCACGCTCATCCCAAATCAGTGTACAAGCTGTCAGCAGTCGTAACCTGCGGGTTAGCCAACGGTCACATGGCAGGCGTTGTGCCAAGAACTATAGTTAAAAACAGCAAGGATAAGCTAAGACGAACTACAGGGACGTAATCTCGCTCGAAGCGCTACTATCTAATAATAAGGATCGTAAATATGCTCTCTATAGACCTTCCAGAAGATGTAAACAACCAACTAGAACTCCTGTCTCTGTCAACTGGCAGAACAATGCAATTTTATGTTAAAGAAGCACTCCTAGAATACTTAGAGGAAGTTGAAGTTAGGTATGACGAGAAGGCTAAAGAAAATGCAGATAACGACTTCTTATTCGACGAGTTAAGCCATGAATTCAGCGCTGAAAATGGTTTCTAGCCGCTATCGGTGGGTAAAACATTGTTGAATAAAAACAGCTAAGTGACTCACTGAGTTTTAAAATTTGGTAGGGACAGACGGATTTGAAACCTCCAGCCGCTGCACCTTAAGACAACTCTCTGTTAAGAAGTTCACAGCTCAAAAATTACGTATGATGTACGCCTATATAAGGTCTAAGTGCACACTAAAAGCTAATGTAAACCTGCTGACGCGCTCCACAACCTATTGAATTAGTTGGTGAATTACAGCGAAGGCGTAGGTTGAACGGCGTTAATAGTTCGATTGAAATCGACCATAGTCTCCCAGCTGTTTGGGCAGCCGTAAGCGGCGAAGCACTCAACAGAAACAGTGATCTGATAATTGCCGCCCTCGGCAGGATTGCGATTCACCGTTACCCCAAGACCACTTTGAGAAATAAGATTACTGCTGGCCATAATGCGTGTCTTGCTCTCGTTTCTGATAGCAAAATCCGAATTATCCACCACCCATGCGCGGGCTATAGTCCATTTTTGCTGACAGTCCTCATTGCTGGAACAGACTGGAATGGTGCTTTCATACTCGGCTCTTAGTGCCTGAGTCGCCGCCGGCACGGCGCAGGCGCTAAGCACCAGAGCCATAAATACTGTCGAGCTATAGATTGAAGTTTTCATGAGGCTTAGGGCTTTGCTTGCTTATGAACAGTGACCTGAGTGTAGGTCTCAGTAAAATTAATAGCAATACTGACGCCACTGGAAATTGAAAAGCAGATATCAGCAAATGGGCAAGCCCATTGCAGCCCACCTAATCCTGGATGTCCCTGTCGCTGCGTGCTGCAATCCTTGCGGGTTGAGCGTAAATGCAGGATAGCCGACGTAGGCGCAAATTAGTAAGCTCTGGGGCGGATTAGATCTAGAATTATTTTGCTTTCGCTCGAGGCTTTTAGCTATCGCTCGAGGCTAGAGCATTCTAACTCATTGATTTAATTGGTCGGGACGGCAAGATTTGAACTTGCGACCACTACACCCCCAGTGTAGTGCGCTACCAGGCTGCGCTACGCCCCGATTTTTAGATTGTGCCTATTCATTTTATTGACCGCTTAGCCAGCAAACAATAAACACCGAACTATCACTGACTTTATGTTCACTTTGACGATTAGAACGGGGTAGCGCCTCTTGAATATCTTTTTTGGCGCCTTATCACTGCTTCAGCTTTATCTTAGTATCGTTTCGATACAATTAAAGCCGCGCAATAACTTCTTCTAAATCTCGAACTAAAGACTTGATTTCGCTAGCATTTACGTTAGCTGCCACCACATCTTCTGGACTTTCCGTCATTTTCTGACGAGCACCGCCGATTGTATAACCTTGCTCGTATAATAGGCTTTTAATTTGGCGAATCAAAATGACGTCCTGGCGCTGGTAATAACGTCTATTGCCACGTCTTTTGACCGGCTTCAACTGTGGGAATTCAGCCTCCCAGTAGCGAAGCACATGAGGCTTCACCGCACACAATTCACCAACTTCACCTATAGTGAAATAGCGCTTTGGTGGAATTGGGGGTAGATCGTCGTTATTCTTCGGTTCCAGCATATCCCTCTACCTTTGCTTTCAATTTTTGGCCCGGCCTAAATGTCACTACACGCCTTGCCTTAATTGGAATTTCTTCACCAGTCTTAGGATTACGTCCCGGTCTTTGTTTTTTATCTCTTAGGTCGAAATTTCCAAAGCCAGAGAGTTTAACTTGATCATTGCGTTCAAGAGAAAGACGGACTTCCTCGAAGAACTGCTCCACAACTTCTTTGGCTTCTCGCTTATTCAGGCCCAACTCTTCAAACAGACGCTCGGCCATATCGGCCTTGGTAAGTGCTCCATCTGTCATTGTTTTTATCCCCGACTAGTTCCGCAAATTTGCATTAAATTGTTCTTGTAGTGCGTTGACGCTATTAGTAATTATTGTATTTATCTCGTCATCCGTAAGATTGCGGGAAGGATGTTGCCACGTCAACCCCAAAGCGATACTTTTTTCCCCAACTTCAATCGCATCTCCTTGATAAACATCAAATATTCGCAAATCTACTAAGAACTCTCCTGCTTTGTTTCTAATTTCATTGAGAATACTCTGCGCTGGCACATTTTCATCTACCACTATAGCAAGATCACGACTCATCTCTGGGTACTTTGAAGGCGCTTGCGAGACAGGCATTTTCCGATCCCTGAGCTTGTTAAGAACCAGCTCAAATGCGAAGACCGAACCGGCTAATCCTAATTTCCTCAGCGTAGATGGATGAATCGCACCTATGACCCCCACTTCGCCCTTGATTGGATGAGTGACTATAGCGCACTGACCGTCGTGAAAACCATTGCGCACGCCTTGCTTAAACTCATAGCCATCGATGCCATCACTCAACTCTAATAATCCTTCAAGCACTCCTTTAAGGTCAAAAAAGTCGCTGGAGTCTTTGCCTGCAGCCCAATTTTCTGGCAGCCGTAGCCCAAATAATAGCCCCGCAATCATCGGTGTCTGTTCGGTGTTTTCAGCAATTTTATTAAAAACGAGTCCAGATTCGAAAAGCCGAATACGATCCTGCTGCCGATTCACATTATATTGCAGGGTCTGCAGCAAACCGGGCAGAATACTCGGCCGCATGAGTGACATTTCTTCAGATATTGGATTCTGTAGCAAAATGGGCTGATCTAATTCACCAAACACTTTAGCGTTTAGGGCTGGGTCTATAAAACTGTAGGTCACAACTTCTTGAAAGCCCTGAGCTACAAGATGCCCGCGCAAAGAAGCCATTGGCACCTGCGTCTCTGTCACTGCAGCTAGCTTCTGTTTGGTTAAACCTGGAGTCTTAGGAAGATTGTTGTAGCCATAGATTCGAGCAAGCTCCTCAATGAGGTCGGCCTCAATAGAGACGTCAAATCGGAAAGAAGGAACAGCAACCGCAACTTTTTCAGCTGATTGATTGCTAAGTACAAACCCTAACCGGGTAAGAATATCGACTATTTCGTCGTCCTCTATATGCACACCTAGAAGCTTCTCTACTGAAGCAAATTTGAGTATGACAGTTATCTGGCTAGGTAAGTGGCCTAAAGCCTCAACTACCGGGCCAGCTTCGCCGCCAGCTATGTCTAGCAGTAACTGTGTTGCTCGCGCCATAGCTCGATGCTGGAGCTCAAAATCAACTCCACGCTCATAGCGATGCGATGCATCCGTATGCATTCCATATGAGCGCGCTTTGCCGGCAACGGACAAGGGGGCAAAAAAAGCACATTCTAAAAATACGTGTTTGGTAGTGTCAGTCACCGAGGTAGCCAAGCCGCCCATTATACCGGCCATCGCAACAGCTTTTTGGCCATCTGCAATCACCAGGGTACCGTCTGTTAGCTTTACTTCTTTGCCATCTAATAGCGTTAGAGCCTCATTTGCATGAGCCATTCGAACGTTAATGCCGTCTGCCAATTTTTCCAAATCGAAAGCGTGCATGGGCTGCCCTAGCTCCATCAGCACAAAGTTTGTTACATCAACAATCGGATCGATACTGCGAAGACCACTGCGCCTGAGTTTTTCTGTCATCCAAAGTGGTGTCTGTGCAGCGAGATCGATATTTTTAACTACCCGTCCTAGATATCTCGGACATGCATCTTTTGCCGATATCGAAACAGGAAAACTGTCAGTAATGGTTTCAGTGACGACAGCAATAGCCGGCTGATTGACGCCTAAACGTGCCAGGACCCCCACTTCTCTCGCTAAACCAATCATACCAAGGCAATCGCCTCGGTTAGGTGTTAAATCTAATTCAATTGAAGAATCTTCAAGTTTTAAATAACGTCGAACATCCTGCCCAATTGGCGCATCGCTTGGCAGTTCTAACAAACCATCAGATTTTTCATCCAACCCTAACTCTTCAGCAGAACAAAGCATGCCATTAGATTCAACACCACGAAGCTTTGCTGCCTTTATTTTGAATGGCTTGGGTTCCCCCGGCGCCAGCAGTTGAGCACCTACTTTTGCAAATGGCGCAAATAATCCGGCTCGTGCATTGGGGGCGCCACAGACAACTTGAAATTCGTTTATTCCATCGCTGACCACACAGACATTGAGCTTGTCAGCGTTCGGGTGTTTTTCTACAGATTCTATTTTTGCGACCACAACGTTTGAAAATTCACGAGCCACCGCTTCACAGCCATCAACTTCAAGACCCGCCATAGTTAACTGGTCCATTAGCTCTTGAGTTTCTATGGACGGAGAAACCCATTCACGCAACCACTGTTCGCTGAATATCATTCGCGGAAAGTCCTACTAGTTGAATCGTTTTAAGAAACGCAGATCGTTTTCGAAATAGGTACGCAGATCGCTGACGTCATAGCGCAGCATAGCCAACCGCTCTACCCCCATGCCGAAGGCAAATCCATTGTATTGTTCAGTATCCACACCTGACATAGCAAGGACACTAGGATGCACCATGCCGCAGCCCATCACTTCCAGCCAGCCGGTGTTGCCGCAAATTCTGCAACCCTTGCCACTGCAGCTGACGCAGCCCATATCGACTTCCGCCGAAGGTTCTGTGAAGGGAAAATAGGATGGCCGAAATCTAACGGGCATCTCTTCTTCAAAATAGGCATGTAAAAAATCTACCACCGTGCCTTTCAAATCAGCAAAGCTAACTCCCTCATCAATCAACAAGCCTTCGACTTGATGAAACATGGGCGTGTGGGTCAAATCAGAGTCGCAGCGATAAACTCGGCCGGGGCAAATCATTTTGAATGGTGGCTTACCACCTTCCATAACTCGAACTTGCACTGGTGAAGTATGGGTTCGAAGCACCGTGCCAGGGCTCACGTAAAACGTATCGTGCATCGCGCGAGCTGGATGATGGCTTGGTATGTTTAGCGCTTCAAAGTTGTGATACTCGTCTTCGATCTCAGGACCTTCAGCAACAATATAACCGGCAGACGCAAAAATATTGGTAATCCGATCAATCGTGATTGTGATGGGATGCAGTCCACCTTGGCTTTGCTTTCGACCAGGCAGGGAGACATCAATTTTTTGAGATTCTAACAAAGCATCCAAACCAGCTGAAACAAGCGATGTTTTTCTTGTTTCAATGGCTTGCTGTAATTGCTGTTTGGCAACGTTAATTTTGCCACCAGCAGCGGGACGTTCTTCGCTAGGCAATTGGCCCAGCGATTTCAGCTGAGCAGTAAGCTCACCTTTTTTGCCTAGGTATTGCACGCGAATGTCATCGAGAGATTTTTCATCACTCGATGACTCAATCGCATGCAATGCAGTGGCAAGAAGAGTTTCAGTATCAGTCATAGCCGTGTCCGCTAGCGGACTAGGCTGCTAAATTGGCTTTAGCTTGATCCACAATAGCAGAAAATGCTGACTTATCGTGTACGGCCAAATCCGCAAGAACTCTACGATCAACTTCAATGTTTGCCTTTTTAAGACCAGCAATGAGTTGGCTGTAGCTAATACCGCATTCGCGAGACTGGGCATTAATACGAGTGATCCAAAGTGCACGAAAAACACGCTTCTTTACGCGTCTATCGCGATAGGCATACTGCCCCGCTTTAGTTACCGCTTGCTTGGCAACACGATAAATTCGACTACGGGCGCCGTAATAACCTTTTGCTTCATCTAATGTTTTTTTGTGACGACGGTTTGCAACCACGCCGCGTTTTACTCGAGCCATCTTATTTCTCCTGAACCGTTAAATTATTTTACACGAAGCATGCGTTTGATCGCGGGAACATCTACAGGATTAACTAGAGTAGTGCCTCGCAAATGACGCTTACGCTTGGTGGTCATTTTGGTCAGGATATGGCTTTTGTTCATGCTTTTACGCTTGAATCCAGATCCGGTTTTCTTAAACCGCTTAGCGGCACCCTTATGGGTTTTTAACTTTCCGAGTGACATTATGTTCAACTCCGCATTTGCATCAACTTATGATGCTTTTGATTTTATGTATCCCACAATAACGGAGGCCAGTGTCTTTTGATCATCAAGTGACCAAAGGACACTGGCCCCTCAGATTATGGGCGCTTTTTGACCGGCGCAAGTACCATGACTATTTGCCGACCTTCCATCTTGGGCTCTTGCTCAACATTGCCGTATTCGGCTAAGTCTTTGCTAATTCGAACCATTAACTCAAGTCCAAGATGTTGATGGGCTAGTTCACGACCGCGGAATCTTAGTGAAACCTTGGTCTTATCCCCATCACTTAGGAAACGTATCAGGTTGCGTAGTTTTACCTGATAATCCCCGTCTTCCGTCCCTGGTCTAAATTTTATCTCTTTAACCTGAATCCGCCGCTGCTTTTTCTTACTCGCAGCCTTTTGCTTCTTCAGCTCAAAAACATGCTTACCATGATCCATAATTTTACAGACCTGTGGGTCTGCATCCGGTGAGATCAACACCAAATCAAGTTTGGCTTCTGCCGCAGCAGCTCTAGCCTCTTCAATAGTGACGATACCTACTTGAGCGCCATCCGCTGCAACCAATCTTACTTGTGCGGCTTCGATCGCTTCATTGATAATTGCCTTCTTGGAACTACTTCTCATAACCGGCGCAAACGCCACTTCCTCTTGTTGTTACTTTGAAAGTTACTCTAAAAGTTACTCTAAAAGTTACTTTATAAGCCACTATTTGAACTGCTAGTTTGCAGCAATGGTCTCTTTGCTGCGACCTAAGCGGGCGACATCTTCGCTTAAATACTCGCAAAAGTCATCTATTGTCATAGGCCCGAGGTCTTCACCACCACGTTTTCTTACCGCAACAGACCCAGATTCCACTTCTTTATCACCTACAACCAACAAATAAGGAATCTTCTGTAGAGTATGTTCGCGGATTTTAAAGCCGATTTTTTCATTTCTCAAGTCTGACGTGACCCTAAACCCTTTGTTTTTCAGGGATTCTTCCAATTCAATACAGTATTGCGACTGTTTGTCCGTAATATTTAAGATTATTGCTTGTTCCGGGGCCAGCCATGCCGGCATAGCACCGGCGTAGTGCTCGATTAAAATCCCAATAAACCTCTCGAACGAACCCAAAACAGCTCTGTGCAACATCACTGGTGTTTTTTTGCTGCTATCTTCTGCAACATATTGTGCGCCCAAACGACCTGGGGTAAAGAAATCCACTTGAATAGTGCCGCACTGCTGAATTCTGCCCATACAATCTTTTAACGAATACTCTATTTTGGGGCCATAAAACGCGCCTTCGCCAGGCACCAACTCCCAAGGCAGCCCAGTGGCATTAAGCGCATCTTTAAGCGACTGCTCAGCTTCATCCCAAATCTCGTCAGATCCTACTCTTTTTTCAGGCCGCGTTGAGAGACGCAAAATAACATCGTCAAAGCCAAAGTCTGTGTAGACCGAAAACAAAAGATCCATGAAATCAGCAACCTCTGCCTGAATCTGGTCTTCGGTGCAGAAAATATGACCATCATCCTGAACAAAACTTCGTACTCTCATCAAGCCATGCATGCTACCTGAAGGTTCATAGCGGTGACATGAGCCAAACTCAGCCAAGCGCAGTGGCAAATCGCGGTAGCTTTTGAGGCCTTGATTGAAAACTTGGATATGACAGGGGCAATTCATCGGTTTGATGGCATACATGCGATTATCTGATTCGACACTAAACATCTCATCAGCAAATTTGGCCGCATGACCCGATTTTTCCCACAAACTGTAATCAACAAGCTGTGGTGTGTTTATTTCTTTGTAATCTGTAGCGTCTTGACGCACTTGCATGTAGCGCTGAACAATTTGATAGATCTTCCAGCCCTTTGGATGCCAGAACGCCATACCCGGTGCTTCTTCCTGAAAATGAAACAGATCCAATAATTTCCCAAGCTTACGGTGATCTCGCTTCTCTGCTTCTTCCAATCGCTGCAAGTATAAATTGAGGTCTTTCTTAGATCCCCAAGCCGTGCCGTAAATCCGCTGTAGCATTTCGTTGCTTGAATCGCCGCGCCAGTATGCGCCGGCAACTGACGTCAGTTTGAATGCTTTAAATTTTGACGTGCTAGGCACGTGGGGGCCACGGCAAAGATCAATAAATTCTCCTTGGCGGTAGAAAGATAGGTCTTCATCACCAGGAATGCTGCTAATAATTTCAACTTTGTAGATTTCACCCTTTTCCTGAAACAAGGCAACTGCATCTTTTCTGGAAAGCACAGAGCGCTCTACTTGAAGGTTTTCTTTGACAAGAACACCCATCTCTTTCTCAATGGCGGTCAGATCTTCAGGGGTGAACGGACGCTCATAAGAGAAGTCGTAGAAGAAGCCATCTTCAGTCACGGGACCAATAGTAACTTGTGCTTTCGGAAATAAACGCTGTACAGCTTGAGCCATGAGGTGCGCGCAAGAGTGTCTCAACACCTCGATGCCGTCAGTGTCACGCTCAGTGATAATAGCGACTTCAGCGTCTGTCTCAACACAATGAGAGGTATCGACAAGTGTTCCGTCAACTCGACCTGCTAAAGCAGCCTTAGCCAATCCTTCGCCTATAGAGGCGGCAATTTCGCCGATCGTTACCGAACTTTCATAGCTGCGCGTACTGCCGTCTGGAAGTGTGATCTGAGGCATTTTTCTTCTTCTAGCCCTTAACAAGTCGAGAGACTGAAGCCATTTAATTTGGTTTCAGTCTAGTTAAAATTACTGAGTTTTGAATTCTATGGGGTGGTAGGCACGACCAGATTCGAACTGGTGACCTCTACCATGTCAAGGTAGCGCTCTAACCAACTGAGCTACGCGCCTATTGCTGTACTGCCGCAAAAGTCCCTATTCAAAGGAGACGGGATTATACGGAATCAAATAGGCAGGTGTCGATGGATTTATTCCGAAAAAGGCATTTAAGTTATTGCTTTAACAGCTGATTCTTTAGCTCTGCGATTCGGTCCCTAGTATTAGCGGCTTCTTCGAATGCTAAATTCTTAGCTAACTCATACATTTTAGACTCCATCTCAACGATTTCTTTCTGTAATGCTTTAGGGTCGCTTAGGTCTAATCTCGAGTAAGCATTAGCTTTTTCCATAGCGCTGCGCCCTCGTGTTTTCATCAGCTTACCAGCAGGGGTGTTGGCACCTTCCATCACATCAAGGATTTTTTTCTTCACTCCCTCCGGGGTAATACCATTGGCTTTATTGTGAGCCACTTGAATTTCTCGACGAGAGTTTGATTCGTCCATCGCCCGTTGCATTGACCCGGTTATCCTGTCCCCGTACAAAATAGCTCGGCCATTAAGATTGCGAGCCGCACGCCCGATCGTCTGTATTATTGAGCGCTCCGATCTTAAAAACCCCTCTTTGTCGGCGTCCAAAATAGCGACAAGAGAAACCTCGGGAATATCGAGACCTTCTCTAAGCAGGTTAATTCCGACCAGCACGTCGAACAAACCAAGCCGCAGATCTCTAAGAATTTCAGAGCGCTCAACAGTATCGATATCAGAATGCAGATAGCGAACTCTTACGCCATGATCGCCTAAGTAATCAGTCAGATCTTCTGCCATGCGCTTGGTAAGCACGGTTACCAGCACCCTCTCTTCTTTCGCCACCACCTCATTAATTTGTGAAAGCAAGTCATCGACCTGTGATGCCGCTGGCCTCACCTCTAACACAGGATCTATAAGACCCGTAGGCCTAACCACCTGGCGCACCAACTGGCCTTGATGCTCTTCCTCGTAGTTTCCAGGGGTCGCAGATACGAAAATTATCTGCGGGATAATCGACTCCCACTCCTCAAAACGCAGCGGCCGATTATCGAGCGCTGAAGGCAAGCGAAATCCGTATTCCACCAAGGTTTCCTTACGGGAGCGATCGCCTTTGTACATAGCGCCCAGTTGGGGAATAGAAACATGGGACTCATCTGCGATAATAAGACCGTTAGATGGTAAGTAATCGTACAAAGTGGGCGGAGCCTGGCCTGAATCACGCCCTGATAAATACCGAGAGTAGTTTTCGATACCGGAGCAATAACCTAGCTCCTGAATCATCTCTAAATCAAATTTGGTGCGCTGCTCAAGCCGCTGAGCTTCAACCAAGCGGTTGTTGTGCCGCAACTGCTCTAGCCTCTCTTTAAGTTCGAGCTTTATGTGATCTATTGCTCCTAAAAGTGTCTCTCTAGGCGTGACATAGTGAGACTTTGGATAAACAGTTAATCTAGGCACTTCCTTAATCAGGCCTCCTGTTAGTGGGTCAAAATAGGACAGCCTTTCGATCTCATCATCAAAAAGTTCAATTCTGATGGCTGCTTTTTCGGACTCGGCAGGAAAAATATCAATCACATCACCGCGCACTCGGTAAGTAGCGCGCCGCAATTCCATATCATTTCGTGTGTACTGAAGATCAGTGAGGCGCTTGAGCAAAGCTCGCTGATCGATTTTGTCACCTCGATCCAGGTGCACAACCATTTTCAAATACGAGCTAGGATCACCCAATCCATAAATCGCCGAGACGGTAGCCACTACGATGACATCACTGCGCTCTAACAGCGCCTTAGTCGCCGATAGTCGCATTTGCTCGATGTGATCATTGATTGAGGCGTCTTTCTCAATGAAGACGTCAGAGGAAGGCACGTACGCTTCAGGCTGGTAGTAATCGTAATATGAAACAAAGTACTCAACGGCGTTATTTGGAAAAAATTCTTTAAATTCACCGTAGAGTTGTGCCGCAAGTGTCTTATTGGGGGCCATCACCAGCGCTGGCCGTTGAACCTGTTGAATAACATTGGCAATTGTAAAAGTTTTGCCTGAGCCGGTTACACCCAGTAATGTCTGAGCATGCAGTCCATCGTTCAAGCCCTCAATAAGTGAGGAAATCGCCGTAGGCTGGTCCCCTGCGGGCTCAAAGTCTGATTTTAGATCGAATTTTACGTCTGTCACGGTTGGGAATTTCGCCTGTCTGAATTAACTAAATTGACTGCGCAGAGTACAGCAAGGGCAAACTCTGTTGAAGTCGGTGTTGACCGATATATCAAATCTCATTAGTATACGCGCTCGCTGAAGCTATCCTGATAGCAAAAGCGAGATCTAATGCCCAATAGCTCAATGGTAGAGTAGGTGACTGTTAATCACTTGGTTCGTGGTTCGAGTCCACGTTGGGCAGCCATATAAAGCACAAAAAACCCCGCGTCGGCTTAACAGCCACGCGGGGTTTTTTGTGCATAATTGTATCTGGCGAAGGGGCACGGCTGATTGCATCGCCTTAGACTCGAACATGGTAGGCAAAAATTTACTCAGCGTAAAGTTATCGCCAACCGCTAGTTAACCTATAGTTAACGTGGCTTACAATGAGGTATAGTGATTCGCTTATTTAACTTGCCCCGGCTTAATGGAGATCACCATGCGCGCTCTAGTTCTAACTTTTATTCTAGCTTTCGGGCTCACCTACTGCTCTGAGGGCAGTACAACTGCAATCCAAGAATCCAACACAAGTTCGCCAGCCGAAATTGCAGGAACGCTCGTGGAAGATACCGAGCTCGTAGTCGCGGAACCGGTGACCGACAATCTTGTATCAGACAATGAAGCACTTAAATCAACAGAATTAGTCACGGCAATGAACGGCAATCCAACAGTGGTAATGGACACTAACAAGGGCAGCATAACTATTGAGCTCTGGGCAGATAAGGCTCCTGTTTCAGTTGAAAATTTTCTGCGCTATAGCGACTCAGGGTTTTATGACGGCCTAATATTTCATCGAGTTATCCCGGGCTTCATGGCTCAGGGCGGCGGGTTCGATCAAGACATGGTCCAAAAATCAGGATTCGACCCCATCAAGAATGAAGCA
Organism: Glaciecola sp.; assembly: GCA_047628735.1. Classification (GTDB taxonomy): domain Bacteria; phylum Pseudomonadota; class Gammaproteobacteria; order Pseudomonadales; family Pseudohongiellaceae; genus UBA9145. Next base: position 20,883 of record JBLHVT010000007.1, on the reverse strand, counting down.
AAATCTGATGTCCCCAATAACCGTGGCACTTTAGCGATGGCACGAACCAATGTCGTAGACAGTGCGAGCAGTCAGTTTTTTATAAACCTAGTGGACAATAATTTCTTAAACCACACCGATGAAACGGACAGAGGCTTTGGCTATGCTGTCTTTGCTGAGGTCGTGGAAGGAATGGAGATTGTCGATTTGATTGCGGGCATTAGCACTGGCCAAGTCCGCGGCTTTAGTGACGTCCCAAACGAAGCGGTCATCATTAACTCAGTGACACGAGAAGACTAGAAAATCACTGCAGTACCGGCTTGAAGCACACTTCAAGCCAGTACTTTAAATTTTTACTACTTGTTCTAGAAAGCCTCTTTTTACATTGCAAGCGCTCGGCCACCGAGACATTAAACACCCTTTAAAAACGCTTATTTCTTGAAGAGTAAAGCTCTTGAAAGCTAATTCTTGAATTTTTGGTTATTTAAACTACAGTTCTATAAACCATCACTATTTAAACCGTGACTTGCTAGATTTTTATCTTTTAAGTGCTCGCTCTTTACATTCTTACTCTTTAAATTCTTATTTTTACTCTTTAAACTTTTACTCTTTAAACTTTTACTCTTTAAACAAAGGCGTCACTTTTTTAGCCGGAACAATCAAGTTCGAAACTGCGCTGGTATTATGAATTCTCCAGAGTGGGTCGTTAGCTTCGTGCTTTGGCTCAAAACCATCGACCGCTTCCATCAGCAACGCTCTAATTTCTTCCAAATTAAGCGTTATACAGGCTTTTTCTAACCTTGTAATTAAAACTTCCAACGAGCCCCAAGACAAGGTTTCTTCTTCTGCTCGCATAATCTTAGGGTGTTCTGTACCTGTTACCGACTCGCCAATAAGCAGCTCTTCATAAAGCTTTTCACCAGGCCTCAACCCCATATATTCGATCGCTATATCTCCGCGAAATGAGTTTTCATCTTTGACTTCATAGCCCATGAGATGAACCATTTTCTTAGCCAGATCGACAATGCGGATTGGCTCATGCATATCTAAAACAAAGACATCACCGCCGGTCGCCATCGAACCCGCTTGTATCACAAGTTGCGCCGCCTCTTGCACAGTCATGAAGTACCGGGTTACCTCTGGGTGAGTAACTGTAACAGGGCCGCCAGCTGCAATTTGACGCCGGAATAATGGCACGACGGAGCCCGACGAACCTAATACGTTGCCGAAACGCACCATGCTAAATACAGTTTTACTATTACCTTGCGCCATAGCCTGCAAAACCTGCTCAGCAAACCGCTTGGTAGCTCCCATAAAATTAGTCGGCCTTACCGCTTTGTCCGTAGAGATTAAAACAAAGTTTTTTACCCTTTCTTTCTCTGCTGCTTGAGCTGCTATAAGGGTGCCAAAAATATTATTTTGAACTCCTTCAACTATGTTTTTCTCAACCATAGGCACCTGCTTATATGCTGCCACATGGTAGACAGTATCAACCTCAAAACTTCTCAGCGCGTTTTCCATTTGAATTTTGTTACAAACCGAGCCCAACAAGGCAATAATCTCTATAGAAGCCCCCCCCTCTAAAGAATTTAAGTTTTCGCGCAGTTCATTTTCAACTTCGTACAGGCCATATTCGAAGGTATCAAGAAGCACTAACCGCGCCGGATTTATATTGACAATTTGCCGACATAACTCGGAGCCAATTGAACCGCCAGCACCAGTCACCATTACTGATTGACCGGTAATGCAGGCACCAAGAAGCTCTGGATTAGGAGGAACAATATCCCTTCCCAACAAGTCCTCTATATCGATATCTCGAATTTCATCTACACCAACCTTACCCGTCACCATGTCAAACAGGTCTGGCACGGTTTTAACATGCACAGGCAGATGCTCTAAACGATTCAGTATCTCTTTTCTCTCAGGGTGGGTGGCCGAAGGAATGGCCAATAAAATTTGCCTTACCGAAGAACTTTCAATAAGTTCATATAAAGAATTGGGACTATACACGCGGATACCATGCACGGTGTTTCCAAGCATACGAGGACTGTCATCAACGAAAGCAATAGGCAAATATTGATCACCATTTTGCAACGCCACAACTAATTGCATGCCTGAAGATCCCGCACCATAAATTATAATTGGCTCTCTAGGCCGGAAATTTTGGATAACACCTTGTAAAAACACCTTCGCTACAAAGCGGCTACCGCCGATGAATAGCAAAGCAATCATCCAAAAAATGGGGAGAGTAGAATAATCTGAAGACGCAGGAGTAATAGCGAAAAAATAGGCAGCCGATAGAAAACAACTTGCCACCGAGACTCCTTTAAGCACTACAAGTCCCGACTGAAGCCCCATATAAAGGACCAGTACTCGATAAAGGCCTGTCCGTAAAAAAACCAGGATACTGAGAACCGTAGCAGCTGCTATATAGAGGTAGAAACTTTGCTCTTGACCAAAAAACTGCTTACCCAAAAGTGCGAATGAAAGAATCAGTGCTGTAACTAGCATAACGCTATCAGCCATCATCATTAACACCTGTTTCACAGTGCGCGATAGCGGAATCGTATGTATCTGCATGGTTGTCCCCTATTTAATCAGCCGCGGTGCTTATGATCAGATTATCTGTATCACTTTTGATCTAGGTTTTGTGACTACTCTTGCTTTTCTTGTTGGCGTCTCTTCAATGCTCGGTTATTTAGCCCGATATTCAGCACCTGTATCAGCTTTATCTTCTTTTCCCGCCTCTAACCAAGTAGCAAGGAGTATTAAAGGTACTATAGCCGCTATCGCTAACGTTATCCCCAATTTAGGGTATAGGACAGATAAACAAGCCAATGGAGCAAGCCAAAAAATATTGATTAACATTATAGCTGTCGTCACTTTTCGGTGACTATTAAGGCGCTTTGCTGCTTTTTGATACGCATGGCTTGCATGCCCTTGGTACCACTTCTGCCTTGCCGCAAAACGCCTCAGCAATGTGAGCGTTGCGTCTACGACAAACACCGCCAGCAAAATAAGCCACGTCCATACCGTCATCGCCTGTTGTTGAATCGACATTATAGCGATCACACCCAACATGAACCCGATAAAACCACTTCCTACGTCCCCCATGAAGATCTTTGCCGGCGACCAATTCCAAACTAGGAATCCTAACGCCGCTCCTAGGGACACCAGTGACAGTATTGAAAATGCAGAATCACTGTTATTTATAACAAATAATAATGACATTACGTTGACAAATGCTAGCTCACTGGCAGCTAGACCATCAATACCGTCCATAAAATTGTACAAGTTAACTAGCCAGACAATTCCAATAACCCCTAAAAAATTAAGAAGCCATTGCTGGGAAACAGTCCAAGTATAAAAATTAATCTCTGGGACTCCTCCTATCCACCAAACAGCCCAAATTGATGCGAACAGCTGTGGGTAAATACGCCATTTAATTTTTAGTTCTTTGATATCGTCGACAAAGCCGACTATTGCTATGATCGACGATGCGCTGAGCGCCATAAATTGGCCCACGCTCAGTTTACCGCTGGCGAAGAGAAACAGGATTGTAAGTAGGATAAGAAAAAATATAACAACACCACCGCCTACGGGCACTGGGCTAGAGTGAGCGCTTCGAGCAACGGGTAAGTCAAAAAAATTCGCGCGTAAGGCTAGCAGTCTGTATGCGCCAGTGAAGGCAATAGAGATTAAGACACTAACAATTAGTATAAGAGACGATGGCATTAATAATGAAACTCAGTCTTGCGCTGAAGTCACCTATTATAGCCACATTTAGCATATTTTCATTAATAAAATCAGGCACTTTCACGACGTTATGAAAGCACCTGGTGGAGCTCTCTATTCCTGCTCGACAATGAGTATTAGATGTCGATTCTTATCGACCGTTGCAGTTCCCACTCCGGTGACCGCAGTCAACTCATCAGCGGACTGGAAATTGCCATACATGTCTCTATAAGCAACAATTTCTTTGGCTCGAACCATTCCCACGCCAATCAATCCCTTGGCTAGTGTTTGGGCATCCGCCCTATTGATATCGATCTTAACCACATCGGGGGAAGTAGATGATATCTCTTGTGCCGACAACGAAAATGGCGCGAGCACTATCAGCATTGCTATAAAGAATGATTTTATAAGACTAAATTTATTCATAGTAATATCCTTATCGCTAGTCATTTGAATACAATCAGTTGATTGCAGCAATGAGTCTAGACCAAAGGTTTTACAGCGCCAGCCACAGCCAAATTAAACTCTGCTAATGCGCAATTGGGCGACGACGCCTTAGTTATCGGACGTCCCACTACCAGATAATCACTGCCATTGGCTATTGCCTCACCCGGCCCGACCACTCGCTTCTGATCTCCAGCGGCATCTTCGAGACGGCGAATACCAGGGGTAACTAAGCAAAAATGCGAACCTACGCTTTTTCTTAACGTTTTAGTTTCAGCCGCTGAACAGACAACGCCATCAAGACCTGCATTTTTAGTAAGTGTTGCTAGTCTCATCACTTGTTCGAGAGGGCTTCCTCTTACGCCAATCTGAGCCAGGTCATCGCCGGCCATACTAGTTAGAACCGTGACGGCAATAAGCTTGGGCCTATCTGCGCCGAACCGCTCTAACGCCTCGCGGGTCTTGGACATCATTGTCATGCCCCCTGAGGCGTGCACATTCAACATCCAAACACCCAAGTCTGCAGCCACAGCGGCAGACTTGGCTACAGTGTTCGGTATATCGTGATACTTTAAATCTAAAAATACGTCAAAACCTCTGGCTATTACTGAACGAACAAAGTCTGGGCCACTTGCAGTAAAAAGCTCTTTTCCTATTTTTACTCGGCATTCGTCTGGATCTAAGTTATCCAAAAAGTTTGCTGCCTGTTTAGACGAGTCAAAATCTAATGCAACAATAATACGGCTATCCATGAGTGAATTCCCTTTTGATGAAAACCTAAATGGCAAAGTTATAACTTAACTGGCAGTTGACTCCGTCTCTACAATTGGCTTTATGCGGTTCCATTTCTTGCAGCTAGGACATAACCAATACAAACTTTTCGACTCGTACCCACAATGATCACACTGATAAGCGGAACTTTTAATCAGCAAGCGGTCAACAGTTTGTTTTACCAACTTCAAATCACCCCTCACCTTTTCATCTGACTGTGGAATCTGCAGAGTGAGAAGCTTCATTAAACCGGCAAGCGAAGGGCTTTTATTCATGTAGTCATTGAGAAAACTAATAGCAGATTCATCACCTTCACGTTTTCTAATCAAATCACAAAGCGATAGCACCACACTGATATCTGGATCATGGCTGAGCGAGTTGGTCAGTAATTTTTCATACTCAGGTAAATTGCCAAGCCTCTCATAGCACTGCATCAGTGGGCCCAGCACTTGGCTTACGAATACAGGACTATTCACTCTAATCCTATCCAACTCTTTTATAGCTGCCTTGTAGTTTTCTAATTGCTGTTCAATGTTGGCTAGGATGAGGGAAGCTCTGATACTTTTTCTATCAAAACCGAACGCGCGCCTAATATGTTCTCTTGCTGTGCGAAATTGCTCCTGCCGGATCATGTTTTCCGCAAGCTCACAGCAATAGTGTGCTGCCGCTGCCCGAGTTTCCGAGTTTTTCTTATACTCGACGTTTTTTAATAGGCGGCGAGAGCAGTCTATCGCCTTTTCCCATTCTTTTTCGGTTTGGTAAATGGTTATCAACAGCGTAAGTGCCTCCCATTGTGCAGAGGAATCTTCACTCAGGATTTCTTGCAGCAATCGTTCCGCGCGGTCGAGCAAGCCAGAGGTTATGTAATCTCGGGCTAGCTGAATTCTCGTAGCATCGATGACAGACTGATTAAGACTTGGTCTGGCAAGCAATGCTTGGTGTACCTGAATAGCTTTATCAACTTTTCCACGCCTGCGTAGTAACGCCCCCAAAGCCAGCTGTGTATCCACGGTTTCACTATTGATTTCCAACGCCTTAATGAAGGTGTCAATTGCTTCATCGGGCTCATCATTTAAGAGAAAGTTTAGGCCTACGAAGTAGTCCTGATAGATATCACCTTTGCCTGTTGAACCCTTTTTTCCTGCCTTACTAACACGCCCAATAGTCCAACCGGTGCCTATCGCAACAAGAAGTAATATGTAGATGGCAAAATTTTCCATTAACGTTGCATGCTTTTAGCTGACAATGACCTTAGCTGCCCCGCTTCAAGTTCAGCGGCATGTAGTTTTTTATTAAGACGTCTGATTTCGTTTTTAGACCTCAGACCAGAAAAGAAGCGCAGACCTAACAGCAATCCTATCAGGCCTCCGCTAACAAACGCCCCTATGATCCAAACAGAAGCGGGCAATTGTGTAATCTGCCAATTTCCGAACTGGATTATTATAGGAGTTGAATTAAAATAGGTGAAAGTAATACTGACAATGAATACCAGTATTAGAAAGAGACCTGACAGTAAGTTCGTTAGTTTTTGCATTTTGCTGACTTTTAAGAAGCATCAGAGTGGTATCGCTTAAAACAAAAAACGGCACAACCCAGAGGGCGATGCCGCTTTTTTAAAACGCTTATTCAGCGGTGGCTCTAAAGCTGCGGATTAACCAACATACTTAGGTTAACCCTGTCTCTGAGCTCCTTGCCAGGCTTAAAATGAGGAACATATTTCCCACTTAGAGCCACTGGAGTTCCCGTTTTAGGGTTGCGTCCAATTCTTGGCACCCGATAGTGCAGGGAAAAACTTCCAAAGCCTCTGATTTCTATTCTGCCGCCATCAGCAAGAACTATAGACATGTACTCAAGCACTGCCTTTACTGCTAACTCAACGTCCTTAGACGACAGCTGAGTTTGCTTGGCTGCGATTCGATCAATCAGTTCAGACTTTGTCATTCATATCCCCTGTCCTATTTTGCCAACCTGCATCAGCGCAGGTTAGCATTCAGGCTTGACTAGTGACAATCAGCGCTAGCTCTTGTCCATCTGAGCCTTAATGAGATCACCAATTGTGGTTGGAGATACATCGCTGCTGTCTTGTTTCTTGTGATCTTGAATTGCTGACTTCTCATCGTCAATTGCGATCGCTTTAACCGACAGACTTAAGACCCTGCTCTTACGGTCCACGCTGACAATCTTAACTTCAATCTCATCACCTTCTTTCAGTGAATTGCGGGCATCCTCAACTTTTTCCCGACTGATTTCTGAAGCTCTTAAGATGCCCTCTACGCCTTCTCGAAGAATAATGTTAGCTGACTTAGCCTCAACTTCTCCAACAACGCCTTTAACGATGCTACCTTTTTCGAATTCTGAAACATAATTCATGAAAGGGTCGTCTTCTAGCTGCTTGATTCCCAGTGAGATACGTTCTCTCTCAGGATCAATAGACAAAATAACGGTTTCGATCTCATCGCCTTTGGTGTAATTGCGAACAGCTTCTTCGCCAGTTTCTTCCCAAGAAATATCTGAAAGATGAACTAAACCATCGATGTTGCCATCAAGCCCGATGAAAATGCCGAAATCTGTGATTGATTTAATGCTACCGGAAATCTTATCACCCTTCTTAAAGTTTTCAGCGAAGCCATCCCAAGGATTCTGGAAGCATTGCTTGATACCAAGAGAGATACGACGACGTTCTTCGTCAATATCCAATACCATTACATCAACTTCGTCACCTAATTGGACGACTTTTGATGGGTGGATGTTTTTGTTAGTCCAATCCATTTCTGAAACGTGAACCAAGCCTTCGACACCTTCCTCAAGCTCTGCAAAGCAACCATAATCAGTTAGGTTGGTCACCACGGCTTTAACGCGAGTGTTTTCTGGGTAACGCGCTTTAATTGCAACCCAAGGATCTTCACCCAGCTGCTTTAAGCCTAATGAAACACGATTACGTTCACGGTCGTATTTCAGTACTTTAACGTCGATCTCATCGCCAACATTAACGATTTCACTTGGATGCTTAATACGCTTCCACGACATATCAGTAATATGCAGCAAGCCGTCAACACCACCTAAATCAACGAAAGCACCATAATCAGTCAAGTTCTTAACAATACCTTTAACCGACATACCTTCTTGCAATGTTTCTAACAACGCATCGCGCTCTTCAGTACTTACTGACTCAAGCACGGCACGGCGAGAAACAACAACGTTGTTACGCTTACGATCTAACTTAATAAGACGGAATTCTAGTTGCTGTCCTTCTAAATGTAATGTGTCTCGTACTGGTCGCACATCAACCAATGACCCAGGTAAGAAAGCGCGGATGTTATTAAGATCAACAGTAAATCCACCTTTAACTTTGCCATTAATAACACCTGTAACGATGTCATTTTTCTCATAAGCAGCTTCAAGCTCCATCCAAGATTCAGCACGCTTTGCTTTTTCTCTGGAAAGACGAGTCGCGCCGAAACCATCTTCAACGGTTTCTAGTGCTACTTTAACCACGTCACCTATTTCTAGGCCTAGGTTGCCCTGCTCGTCTAGGAATTCAATTCGGGGGATAACGCCTTCAGATTTTAATCCGGCGTGAACAGTAACCCAGTCGGAATCTATCTCTATCACCGTGCCAGATACGATGGCACCGGGCGTCATGTCGATTTCGATTAAGCTTTGCTCAAACAGTTCTGCGAAATTTTCAGTCATTAAATAATCCAATATAATCAATAAAATACAACAGACCTTAAAAGTCTATTATATTTAGCCACAGTCCAGCGTTGTGGGTCAGTTATGTTAAATTTGTTTGCTGTAAAACTGGGAAGCAGCAATCAAACAATTAGCTTTCAAAGGAACTTATGCGAGCGCTTGAACAGCCAGCTTTGCTACTTTTTCGACTACCTGCTCTAAGCTAAGTCTAGTCGTATCAATAACAAAAGCGTCTTTAGCAGGTTTAAGAGGCGACATCTCTCGCTCACTATCCCGCTGGTCTCGCGCTTTCAGCTCCCGTAAAAGGTCAGGCAGGATAGCACCAATACCCTTACCTATCAACTGCTTATATCGTCTTTGCGCTCGCTCTTCTGGGCTCGCGGTAAGGTAAATTTTCAATTGCGCGTCTGGAAAAACCACTGTTCCCATATCACGGCCATCAGCTACAAGGCCCGGGGGGTGGCGAAAATCCAATTGACGCTGAAATAGCGCTTCACGAGCAGCAGGAATTGCACCAATTTTAGATGCCAAGTCGCTACCCTTATCGGTCCTGATCTCAAGAGAGACATCTTCACCGTTAAGAGCCACAGAATCTGCGCCAGCGAGGCCAAATTCAACTTTCATCGCAAGTGCAAGCTCTCTGATTTTATCGTGATTGTCCAATGCTAGATCGGCTTTTAGTGTGGCAACCCCTAACACTCTGTAAAGTGCCCCACTATCTAACAAGGAAAACCCCAAGCGTTTGGATAGCAGAGCCGCGACCGTACCCTTGCCGGAACCGGAAGGGCCATCTATTGTGACAACGGGCGCTTTTGCAGCAATGTTCAATTGTTATCGCCTGCTTTGATTAACATGCCAAGTTTTGCGGCACTTTCGACAAAACCAGGGAAAGAAGTCGCCACGTTATTACAATTTAATACTGTAATTGGCGCACTTGCGCGCAGCGCAGCAACACTGAAAGCCATAGCGATACGATGATCGCCATGGCTATCTACAGTGCCCCCCGACGTTGGGCCACCAGTTATCTTGATTCCATCTTCATAAACTTCAGTGACAATACCTAAAGTTGCCAGTCCCTTTGCCATAGCATCAATTCTATCGCTCTCTTTGACTCTAAGCTCTTGCGCGCCGTGCAGCACGGTTTCACCGACAGCATTCGCCGCCGCCACGAACAAGACTGGAAATTCATCAATGGCCAATGGAATTTCTGACTCAGGGATTTCAATACCATGCAGCTGACTATACTCCACTGTAATATCAGCAACAGGCTCGCCACCTACCGTTTTTTCGTTACTAAAGAAAAGCTTAGCTCCCATTTGTTTGAGTATGTTAATAACACCTATTCGAGTGGGATTAACCCCCACATGAGTCAGAGTTAATTTAGCTCCTGGGGTAATTGACGCTGCCACTAAGAAAAATGCGGCGGAGGAAATATCCGCAGGAACCTCAATACTAGTTGCTTTCAACACGCCGTCACCCTTAACACTGCTAACGCCACCTTTGCCAACCTTAACTGGATAAGAAAACCCTGTTAACATCCGTTCAGTATGATCTCGACAGGGGGCTGGCTCGGTAATATTAGTTTCACCATCGGCATACAGCCCTGCGAGCAACAAGCAAGATTTGACTTGAGCGCTAGCCATTGGCATAGAATAATTCAAGCCTTTTAAAGGCGAACCTGAAATCTTAAGCGGTGGCGTACCCTCAGCTTGCGCTTGAATATTTGCACCCATTTCACGAAGTGGCTGAACCACACGCTTCATCGGTCGTCCCGAAAGAGATTCGTCACCGGTAAGCTCTGAATTAAAGTTTTGTGCGGCAAGCAAGCCTGCTAATAGCCGCATCGCGGTACCCGAGTTACCCATATAAAGAGGTTCACGAGGCGCCTGCAACCCATGTTTTCCAACGCCGTAAATCGTCAGCTCACCCTCTTCCGGGCCAGTGATAGTGACTCCCATTTCGCGGAAGGCTGCCACGGTATTTAATGCATCTTCGCCTTCCAGAAACCCGGAAACATGAGTAACTCCCTGCGCTATTGATCCAAAAATAATAGACCGATGAGAGATCGACTTATCGCCGGGAACCCGAAGAGTACCGTTAATTTTTCCGCCTGGAGTTAAGTGAAACGCAATGGCCTTATTGTTCATAATAGTTTTTTTGTCTTTAGTAAAATATTGAGCGATGAATCGATCTCTAGTTTCCTTACTTCGATTAAAGAGTTTGAAAAGTGACTCTTTATCTTTGGCCTTTATTACCTCCTTGAGGGCGGTAAGGTTTTCAATATAGTCCTCTAGCACTTTCTCTGTGGCCGTCGAATTTGCAACAAAAATGTCGGACCACATAACAGGATTGCTTGAAGCTAGCCGACTGAAATCTGCGAAACCACCGGCGGCATAACGAAAAATGTCATCGCTGCCTTCCTGATTAGACAGCGCATCGACTAATGCAAATGCAAGCGCATGAGGTAAGTGGCTTGTCGCCGCTAGCACCTCATCGTGCTTTTGCAAGCTCATGCCTAGCACCTGCGCTCCTAGCGATCTCCAGAGGGTGTTTACCAAAGCTACTGCACTTGTCTTTGTTTGCGAGCCCGGGGTTAAAATAACCTTACGACCCTCAAACAAATCAACACTAGCCGCTTCGAATCCGCTCTTTTCTGAACCTGCAATAGGGTGGCCGGGAACAAAGCTTTCCTGAAAAACCTGGCTTGTATTTTTAAGCGCTGCAGAGATATGCGATTTTACGCTTGCTACATCTGTAACAACTGTCCCTGCTCGTACATGCGTTTCCAAGCAGTTGATGGTTAAAGGCAGCATTAAAGGAGGCACCGCTAAAACTACGATATCTGCTAGCTTCGCCATCTCCTCCAAAGTGCCGCTGCCACTGATGATTTTTGTGTCTTTTGCAAGCCCAAGAGAATCCGCATTAGAATCAGTGGCCAATAGCGTTTGCAATGGATTAACTCTTCTCAGTCCCTTGGCAACGCTTCCTCCAATTAAACCAAGTCCAACAATTAATACAGTTTTATCAGCGAGCAAAGTACTTCTAATAAGGCTCATTACTCGCTTCCGAACTGGGGATAAGAGCCCAAAACTTTGACTTCAGCAGTACAAGTCTTTAGCTGACTGAAAAGATTTATAACTCGCGAGTCTTCTCTGTGACCGTCAAAATCCATAAAAAAAACATATTCCCAAGCTTCGATTTTTGAAGGTCGAGTTTCGATTTTGCTTAAACTAATGCCGAGCTTTTCAAACGGTTCTAATATTCTAAAAAGCGCACCTGGCTTATTATCTGTATAAACAAGAATACTTGTTTTGTCTTTGCCGGTCGCAGAGCTGCCCGAGTTCGACAGCACTAAAAACCGTGTACTGTTATTTGATTTGTCTTGAATGCTTCGATGAACAATTTTCAACTTATAGATTTGTGCTGCCAGCTCTCCGGCAATCGCGGCCACACCATGTTGCTGTGAGGCTAGTTGTGCAGCTTTCGCATTGCTCGAAACCCCCTCAATAGGAACTTCAGGATACATTGTATTAAGCCACTGACGACACTGTGCCAAAGACTGCCTATGAGACACAATAAGTTCAGGATGTTTATCTGCAGGCAGATCGTGACCCATCATCAAGTTATGAGTGATAGGAACAATCACTTCCCCTGAGATCTGAAGACTAGTATCAACAAGGCGATCTTGGGTATTGTTAACAGCCCCTTCCGTGGAGTTCTCCACCGGCACGACCCCAAAATCAGTTTCTGCGCTTTCTACACTAGAAAACACGTCATCTATAGATAGTAACGGGATGTAGTTCTGCTCGCCAGAAAAATAGCTGGCAGCCGCTAATTGAGAAAAAGTGCCTTCTGGCCCCAAGTAGGATACTTTAAAAAGCTTAGTCAACTTACCAACTCTGATTGATACGCAATGTATGGAATAAATCTAAAAAAAGTTGAGACCCAAATTGTATAGGTCTCTTCAAATTTTATGTAAAGCGGCTTAACCTAGTCAGTTTCACTTCCGTCAGGCTCACTTCCTTCGATTTTTGCTTCTGGCTCAACTATGTCAGCACTTTCAACAGCGTCAGTACTCTCAACAATTTCAGCACTTTCACCAATATCAGCGCCTTCAGCTTCTATGAGAAGTTCGACTTCTTCTGGTTCATCTACTTGCTCTAAACCAACAAGTTTCTCACCCTCTTTAAGCCTTATTAAGCGGACACCCTGAGTGTTTCGACCTTGCACAGAGACCTCAACAACGCGAGTTCTAACCAAGGTACCTTTATCAGATATAAGCATTATCTCATCACTTTCTGAGACTTGAACTGCGCCCACTACAGCACCGTTGCGATCGCTGGTTTGCATGCCAATCACGCCCTGCCCGCCGCGCCCATAAATAGGAAAATCTTCGCTGGACGTGCGCTTTCCATAACCATTCTCGCTAACAGATAAAATCTGCTTGCCCTCTTCTGGAACGATAAGTGAGATCATCGAATAACCATCGGCCATTTTAATTCCTCTTACCCCCCTTGCTGTTCTTCCCATTGCGCGAACATCTGATTCTTTAAAGCGAATAGTTTTACCGCTGCTGCTAACCAGCATAATATCTCTAGAACCATCGGTAACTGCTGTTCCGACAAGCTCATCACCGTCATCTAATTCAATCGCACGCAGCCCGACGCTACGCTGCCGAGAAAAATCGATAAGCGCTGTTTTCTTGACAGTGCCGTTCGAGGTAGCCATAAAAATGTACTTATCATCTAAATATTCACTTACCGGCAACATGCTAGTAATTCTCTCGCCCTCGCCCAAAGGCAAAATGTTCACGATTGGCTTGCCTCTTGAAGTACGGCTAGCGACAGGAATCATGAAAACTTTTACCCAATACACTTTACCAACACTACTAAAACACAGCAGTGTATCGTGAGTACTGGCAATCAGCAGGTGCTCAACGAAATCTTCGTCTTTTACGGTAGCGGCAGCTTTACCCGTGCCACCACGTCGCTGCGCCGCGTAATCCGAAAGAGGCTGGGTTTTCGCATACCCCCCTCGAGAAATAGTCACAACGCGATCTTCTTCAGTGATGAGGTCTTCCATGGTTAAATCTAGCTGCGAACCAACAATCTCAGTGCGCCGCTCGTCGCCATAGTCATCACGCACTCGTTCCATCTCAGCCCTAACCACGCTTAATAACCGCGATTGGTTCTGCAAAATATCCAAATGGTCAGCGATCTGAACAAGTAGTTCTTTGTAATCATTTATCAGCTTCTCGTGTTCTAAACCGGTCAATCTGTGCAGCCTAAGCTCCAAAATAGCTTGAGCCTGGTCCGGAGATAAAAAGTATTGATTACCCTTTAAGCCATATTCTATAGACAGACCTTCTGGACGACAGGCATCTGAACCTGCCGCTCCTAACATTGCTAATACACTGTCTGACTTCCATGAGCGTGCGAGCAGTTTTCCCTTAGCTTCGGCTGAAGTTGGCGACTTCTTTATTAGCTCAATAACAGCATCAATGTTTGCTAAAGCAACCGCCAAACCTTCCAGCACATGGCCTTTCTCTCTTGCTTTTCTAAGCAAATAGCTCGTACGCCTAGACACAATTTCTCGGCGATGGCGGATAAAAGCATCTAAAATTTCTTTGAGGTTAAGAACTCGTGGCTGGCCATCTACTAAGGCCACCATGTTAATACCGAATACCGACTGCATCTGAGTTTGGGAATACAAGTTGTTTAAAACAACCTCACCTACTTCTCCTCTGCGAAGCTCGATAACAACTCTGAGACCGTCTTTATCAGATTCGTCGCGAAGCTCAGTAATGCCTTCCAACTTCTTCTCTTTAACTAACTCAGCAATACGCTCTATAAGCTTTGACTTATTTAGCTGATAAGGTATTTCGGAAACAATGATAGTTTGCTTGCCGGTTTTGCTGTCCTCGATAACTTCAGCTCTAGCGCGAACATAGATGCGTCCACGTCCAGTTCTGTACGCCTGAATGATGCCAGCTTTGCCATTAATTATTCCCGCAGTGGGAAAATCCGGCCCCGTGACGTGTTCCATCAAAGCGTCTATATCCATGCTAGGGTCATCTAACAAGGCGATACAGGCATTAATAACTTCCGTGAGGTTATGCGGCGGGATATTAGTCGCCATACCAACAGCGATGCCGGAAGAGCCATTTACCAGTAGATTAGGTATCTGAGTAGGCATCACATCAGGAATAAACTCGGTGCCGTCATAGTTTGGGGTAAAATCAACCGTATCTTTATCTAGATCAGCCAGTAAGTCATGGGCGATTTTAGACATACGGATTTCGGTATAACGCATTGCCGCTGCAGAATCACCGTCAATTGAACCAAAGTTGCCTTGGCCATCAACTAAGGGATAACGCAGTGAAAAGCTTTGAGCCAATCGGACGATGGTGTCATAGACAGCGGTGTCACCGTGGGGGTGATACTTACCAATCACATCGCCTACTACACGGGCCGATTTTTTGTAAGGTTTGTTAAAATCGTTGGACAGCACATTCATGGCAAAAAGCACTCGCCGATGCACCGGCTTAAGGCCATCTCGCACATCCGGTAAAGCCCTACCTACAATCACACTCATTGCATATGCAAGATAGGACTCTCGCATTTCACTCTCTAGGGCAACGGGTGAAACTTGTTTAGCAAATTCTGACATATTGTTATTTTTTCCTGAAAATCAGAGAAGGGGCGCAACTTTTAATTGTAGATACCATTGAGAAAGTCGCTACAATTGAGAAAAATAATGCGCTTATCATTGTCTTTTTTAACGACCGATTTAGGCTAATAATTATGCGTGATTTAGCTTCGTCGGCAAGGCGGGTCAGGGATCTAAAAACTGGCCATGATGTTAACACAAACCGGCTCTGAAAAGGTAGCCAGATTTCAGTTTATGGCACTGAAAAACCCCTTTCTTATCAATCATTTCCTCAGCAAAGAGCGAGCAAGGCAAAGGAAGACTAATAGCAGGATTTAGCGCTATAATTGCTTTCTGATTACGCCCTCAATATTCTTTTTAGTTAACCGCAGGCTATCAATTGAAAATCGACACGCTCATCGACGCAGACCTTCTGATTTTTGCCGACTGGATAATTCCAGTGATACCAAAAAACACAGTCCTAGAAAACTCCGCCATTGCTATAAAAGACGGCAAGATCATCGCAATTTTGGATCAGGAAGACGCTCGCGCACGGGTAAATGCCAAAACCACCGAAAACCTGGCGAACCACGTGCTGATCCCTGGCCTTGTCAACGCACATGGACATATTCCAATGGCGCTGTTTCGAGGCATTGCCGATGACATACCGTTACAGCAGTGGCTTGAAGAGCGTATATGGCCCTTAGAAAGTCGCTTCGTGAGCGCTCAATTTGTGTCCGATGGATCAATGTTGGCAGTTGCCGAAATGATTTCTTCTGGCACCACAACATTCGCCGACATGTATTTCTTCCCAGAGGAGGTAGCAAAAGTAACGCTTAACGCAGGAATTCGCGCGCAGCTCGCCAGCCCAGTCATGGACTTCCCCACCGTATGGGCCCAAGACCCTGATGAATACATCGCCAAGGCTACAAACCTTCACGACCAATACCGCAACAGCCAGCAAATATTTACCGCCTTCGGCCCTCACGCACCCTATACAGTTTCCGACAAGCCCTTACAGAAACTCCAGATTCTAGCCGATGAGCTTGATATCCCCATTCACATGCATGTCCACGAAAACGCTCAAGAAATTTTAAACGCTGTTGCCAGTGACGGCCGCAGACCGCTGCAAAGGCTAGCCGACCTTGGCCTCGTCAGCCCCCGGCTTCTGTGCGTCCATGCGACCCAGCTTTTAGACGAGGAAATCGCTCTATTGAGTGACCTAGGAGCAAGCGTGGTGCATTGCCCAGGATCCAACCTCAAGCTCGCGAGCGGGTTTTGTGAGATCGCTAAATTGCTAGCCGCTGGCGTTAATGTTGCACTCGGCACAGATGGCGCCGCAAGCAACAATGACCTTGATATGCTGGGAGAGATCAAGACGGCAGCAACTGTTGCCAAAGCTGTCGCTCGCGATGCTAGCGCTGTTCCCGCTCACCAAGCCCTAGCATTGGCAACAATTAACGGTGCAAGAGCCATGGGATTAGCAGATAAGATAGGTAGCCTCGAGATCAACAAGTTTGCCGACATTACTGCCATCGACCTAAACCACTTAAACACTCTGCCCATGCATAACCCGGCCTCGCATGTCGCCTATGCAGTGAACTCTTCTCAGGTTTCTCATGTTTGGTGTAATGGGCAGGCAGTTTTAAAAAATAGCGAACTAAAAACGATGGATCCAGCGTTTATAAGAGAGAAAGCCAGCCGCTGGCGGCGCAAATTTATGGGAGTTTAGAAAAATGGAAAATGTTGATGATTTAGAAATCAAAAAATTTGAAGCTCTCGCCTCAAGATGGTGGGATCCAAACAGCGAATTTAGACCCTTACATGAAATAAATCCTCTGCGAGTCAATTATATCAGTCAGCAAATTAATCTCGCCGAAAAAAATGTATTAGACATTGGCTGCGGTGGTGGGATTTTAGCGGAAGCGATGGTGCATCATGGCGCCAATGTTACCGCTATAGATCTCGCGGAAGCATCGCTTGCCGTCGCTCGCCTGCATCAGCTGGAGTCAAAACTTGCCATCGACTACCAAAACATTTCCGCAGAGGCCCTAGCCGATAAAAGCGAACAGAAATTTGATGTTATCACCTGCTTAGAAATGCTCGAGCACGTACCCGACCCCTCGTCTATTGTTGAGGCTTGTTTCAGAATGCTTAAACCAGGAGGTTTAATATTTTTCTCGACCATAAATCGCAATCCAAAATCCTATTTGTTCGCCATAGTCGGTGCCGAATACGTGCTCAAACTTCTGCCCAAAGGCACTCATGAATATGGCAAATTTATTCGCCCTTCCGAGCTGGCAGCTTGGAGCCGGGATGCCGGCCTGCAACTACAGGAGCAAATCGGCTTAGGCTATAACCTTATTAGCAAAAAATACTCCCTGCAAAAAAATATAGATGTTAATTACCTTGCCTTTTACAAGCGCCCGAAATAGCTATGTCTAATGGTGACCTTGAAAACCCGCTAGACACATCAATTGAATGTGTTCTCTTTGATCTAGATGGCACGCTAGTGGACACTGCGCCAGACTTTGCCGCTGTGGTAAATAAACTCCTTATCGAGAATCAGAAGAAGCCCATTGCCAACGATCTGATCTATCAAACTGTATCAGATGGCGCTAAGGCATTGGTGACGCTGGCGTTCGGAATTGATGAGCATCACGAAGACTTTTCAAATTTGAATCAACGTCTTCTCGATCTCTATTATGAAGAACTGGCCGAAACCAAAGCAGTGCTCTACCCTGGTATGGAGCGACTGCTTAGCAGAATTGAGGAAGTGGACATAAAGTGGGGAATCGTTACCAACAAGCCTGAGAAATACACACTCAAACTGCTGGAAAAGCTAAACTTAACACAGCGCTGCAAGTCCGTTGTGTGCCCTGACCACGTGACTTTTAGCAAACCTCACCCAGAACCAATATTGCTTGCCTGCGAGCAACTAAATGTCAGCACCGAACGTGTCGTCTATCTAGGGGATCATATTCGCGATATACAGGCCGCCAAAAATGCAGATGTCATTGCCATCGCTGCAGCCTATGGCTATCTCAAGAAGGACGCCAAAGCCGAAGACTGGTATGCTGACTTTGTCATTCGAGAATCTGATCAACTCGAATCGTTATTAACCCTTCTGAAGTTTGCCTAAACCATGTACTCATATACCCCTTGTCCCGATTTTCTTAGCGGAAAGACCATCCTTATCACTGGCGCCAGTGACGGCATTGGCAAGCAATGTGCTAAAACATTTGCACAATTTGGCGCCAAGCTGATTTTAATTGGACGCTCATTAGAAAAACTAGAAACACTTTTTGATGAAATCGAAGCTGAACACCCAAACAGCGTATATCTCCACCCAATGGATTTTATGACCGCGTCTGCAGATGATTATACTCAGCTCGCCACTTCAATTGATGACGAATTTACATCTTTAGACGGCGTCATTCATAGCGCTGCGCTTCTCGGGGCTCGCGCGCCAATCGAACACTACCCAGACTCTGATTGGTCAGCGGTTATGCAAACCAATGTAACTGCGCCTTTCATGTTAACAAGATCATTGTTGCCCGCGCTAACTCGCTCAGCGGATGCTAGGCTTTTATTCTTATCCTCTAGCGTTGGAAGAGAAGCTCGCGCGCACTGGGGCGCCTATGCCGTTTCTAAGCACGCACTAGAAGGTTTAATGCAAACGCTCGCCGATGAACTCAAAAACACCAGTGCGATTAAGGTAAATAGTCTCAATCCCGGCGGTACTCGAACCAATATGCGAAGAGACGCCTTTCCTGCAGAGGATCCTAAAATACAGCCACACCCTGAAGAGCTTATGTCAGTTTTTCTTTACTTGTTTAGCGAAGAGTCAAAGGAAATCCATAAAGCCGCAATGGATTGCCGAGATTTTGAGCCCGGCAAATACTCGCCGCCAGCCAGCTAATTAAGAACGTTTACCGCCGCTTTAACGTCGGAATATTTTGCACGCCACTGCTAGCCTGTCTAACCCGCGCCAGATATCTTCTGGCCTACAGGTCCCCACTCGCTCTTAAATTCCAACTTTTTTGATTGTTGGAACAATCTTAGCAAACTAACTGCGACACACTATATGAGTCGCTAAAATTAATGTAGCCGCCGCAGTTAGAAGATAAAAAGCCTACAGCAATCCCTATCGAATGCGACGGCGCGAAGCGTGTCTTAATGAGCAGGGATTTAGATCCGAAATTTGAAACCGAAAACCAACCCCTAGAATTTCGATTGAGCTCTGTGTTGCAGCGCACTCTCGATATGAAGAAATTCCTAAAAACTTGTTTTGCAGAACTAAGGCCACCAACTCAATTCAGCGGACTTGTTTATCAACATCATAACAGGCAAATAAAAGTGGATTTGGGAAAGCAGGCTACGCACCGTTGCGGTTACAGAATAACCACAGCATAAGATCATTTGAGAGAAATTACTTTCTATCGAGGCAAGCGCTTTAAAGAAAGCCAGCTCAAATTTTTAGAAGACATATTAAGCGCATTGATCTGCCCAATATGAAATGCTTCACAGCATTAATCGCATCGCTTACTGACTTTCTTTACAGGCTCTGGGAATCGTTTGTCCTTGGACAACACCTTGCTCAGAGAAATGGACTAAGCCAAGCGCCATGATTGCCCCTGTGCTTTTAATTATTGATGTCGATGATTTAAGAGGATAAATGATGAGTACCGAAGTAAAACAGGAGATATGGCCTTAAAAGAAATAGCCCAGCAGCTCACAATAGTCAATCGACTAACCGATCTGAGCTTTAGGCATGGCGGGCGCAGAGTTTGTCGTCTTGCTCAGCAAAACCTCTTTATCCTGAGCCACTGTCATCGAAGAACGGATTCAAGCCGCAATAGAAGAAATACAATTCAAAGCTGCGAATAAAAAATTCAACGTAATAGCAGCACTGGCGCTATCACTCTAGGACCAAATAACAACAAAGACCGTTTGTTCCAACGCGCAGATAAAGCGCGTTATCAAGCAAAAATACCGATATGTTCCTGTAATCCCACAACCAAAACTGCTGGCATTTAATTAAATGAAATCTTAAGAGAATTGCTATGGTCGTTTCCCTTCAAACAATCGAGAAAGACACCGGCACGAAAAAGCCCAACAACACTATTGCGACTATGTGGGCGATAGCAATTCGAAATTTGAGCGATTTAAATTAGTCTCACTGCGCTAGTCAACATTAGGTCTAAAAACCCTGCTAAAGGAGTTTTTAGAAAATATTCGTGAAAGCGTAATCGAAGGCCGGGTACATTATCATGAAGAAGAAAGAGAAGTAAAAATTCAGCTAGGCAAGAAAAACTCGCAAAGTTGCCACTACAGATTAAGTAATGCAGGTGTCAAATCTGGAGAATTAACTTTCAAACGCGATACCCGATTTAGTGAGACTAAACTTGAGACAATTGAGAACAGCTTTCTATTATTACCAGCACCAATTAGTAACGCTGTAAAATATAGCGATGCAGTAGCTAGCGCCGAACTTATGCTCAAAAAAAAGGTAGCGCTAAACTGATTTTTCGCACGGCAAAGCTAGATTTTCTTTTTATAACGCCAAACGATCCAGAGTTAATCTTACTTACAATGAAATCTGTTAAGGGT
>JBLHVT010000006.1:0-58835 GCA_047628735.1 Glaciecola sp. | reverse complement strand
CTACTTTAATTCGATTCCAGGGGTATTGACCTTCGGCTTGCAGACTACGCTCATCTAGATCCACTATTACAATATTAGTACCGGCAGATTTTGAGGGCTTAGGAGTTACCGCCATGCGTTGATCATAAACCAAATACTCTAGGCGATTTAGCAAGTTGAAAACTGTGCTAGGAGCTGCTATTTGAAGATAGAGGACGAATATCGTGCCGAACACACCTAGGTAAGTCGGAAGCCTCTTACCGTGATTGAAAAACCGGTGAATACCGCGAAGTAGGCTTGCTAAAAATACTGGTGCGCGCATAAGAGAGTTGTTAGATTATTTTATTGTTTGGGCTGTAGACTTCAACGTTATCATAGGGCTTATTGACTATGGGTCTATCTCTAACTAGGACTATATCGAGCCGGTTCCACCCCTAAATGAGACTATACTTCATTTCCTTGAGTGGGTAGAATTTGCGCCCCGTGCAACGTCAGATAGAAGCTAGTCAAAATCAATGCAAATATTTAAAGAATTCACTTTCGAAGCTGCTCATCGCTTGCCCAATGTTCCTGCAGACCATCAATGCTCTAGGCTGCATGGCCACTCCTTTAAAGTCAGGATAACCGTTGATGGCGAAGTTGGGCCGGAATCTGGATGGGTTATGGACTTCGCTGACTTGAGCAGAGCTTTTCGGCCACTTTTAAACCAGTTGGATCATTATTACCTCAACGAAATTGATGGCTTGGACAACCCCACCAGCGAAAATCTAGCTAAATGGATATGGCAGCGCCTACAACCAAACTTGCCAAATCTCGTCGAGATCGAGATTCGAGAAACCTGCAACAGCGGCTGCAGGTACCACGGAAACTAGCTTCTTTACGTTAGAAATGTCACCGGTTCAACGCTCTCATCCATCAACAGCTCCGGAGCAATTTCTGATTTACGCATTACTAATTGCTTAGCTGCCATAAATTCTTTTGGTCTTGCAATACAGTCTGCAGCAATAAGTCGATTGTCTTTAAAGTAAAAAAGCGCAAAGCCTGTCTTCGCTTTATTTGTCGCATCACCGCGAATCACGACCCGATCGAAACCCTCACTAAGCCCCACCATTTGCAGTTTAACATCATATTGATCCGACCAAAACCACGGCACCGCGTCATATACTTTATCAATCCCACAAATATTCGACGCAGCCACCCTGCTTTGATCATTAGCGTTCTGCACCGACTCTAATCTGAGATTCCGATCATACAAAGACGACGGATGACTAGCACAATCACCTGCAGCATATATATCAGCGTTGCTGGTCTGGCCATGGTTATCCACTACAATACCGTTGTCGATAGCCAAATTGGCCTTTACCGCCAAGTCTATATTTGGCCTGACACCGATACCGACGATTACCAAGTCTGCTGGCAAGCGCCGGCCATCCTCACACATTACAGCCTCTACCGAGCCCTCTCCTTCCAGAGATAGCACTTTGGTAGAGGTCAGGATTTTCACTCCGTGCTCCCTATGCAATGACTCCATATAGTCTGACATTGTGGTGCTGGTAACTCTCGCTAATACTCGGCTTTGCATTTCTAAAACCGTAACATCTAAGCCCTGCTTTGCCAGAACAGCAGCGGCTTCTAAACCGATATAGCCAGCTCCGATAATCACGGCTGTCTTTGCTGTTTGCAGCCCTTGTTTAATTAACAGGATATCCGCTACCGATCTAATGGTGTGTACGCCATGCATGGCGACGGCCGCAGCCAAAGCAATAGGTGAAGCACCCGTACATAAAGCAAGTTTGTCGTAATGCAATTCTGTGCCATCGGCTAACAACACCTTGTTAGTACCGCAATTAAGATCGACTATTTTGTTGCCTAACAATAGTTCTATTGCATTGGCTTTAAAAACTTTTTCTGGGCGCAGGCGTATGTCGTTTAATTCTTTCGCCCCGGCCAAAAACTCTTTTGATAACGGCGGCCGGTGATATGGTAATTCTGCCTCATCGCTAACGAGGGTAATACGCCCCTCCCAGCCCTCTTTTCTAACCTGCAACGCCAATGATGTGCCTGCATGGCTTGCGCCAACTACGATACAATGTTTACTTTCCATGGATTTATCGACCTTAAACTATCTCTGTTAATTGCCAATTAATAGGTTTACTTCCATGCTGTTGGAGGTAGCTGTTGGCCATCGAAAAATGATGATTACCAAAATACCCTCGACTTGCCGAAAGCGGTGATGGGTGCGCGCAAGACAGGACTAAATGCTTGGAACGATCAATCATCTCTCCTTTTTTCTTTGCGTGGTTGCCCCATAAAAAAAATACTAAATGCCTTTTCTGTTCATTCAAACTCTCAATAACCTTGTCCGTAAATTGCTCCCAACCTATACCTTTATGCGAGGCTGCTTGGCCTGACTCAACGGTAAGGACAGAGTTGAGTAACAACACCCCCTGTTTTGCCCAAGGCACCAAATTACCATGAGCCGGCGCCATACAGCCAAGATCAGCATACAGTTCTTTGTAGATGTTGCGCAGCGATGGCGGCACCCTCACACCTGCCTTTACGGAAAAACACAGACCATGTGCTTGACCTTCACCATGATAAGGATCCTGCCCCAAAATCACTACTTTAGTAGATTCAAAAGACGTTGAATTTAAAGCTGAAAAAATTTCTTCATTTGATGGAAAAATAACTTTTCCGGCAGACCTTTGCGCCAATAGATAAGCACGCAAATCCACCATGTAGTCTTTTGACCACTCATTTTCTAGCACCGCTTTCCAGGAGGGTTCAAGCCTAATTGAGTCGCAATCGCCGACCATGTTACTCGCCGTCTTGGACAGGTCGCATATGAGGGAATAACAACACATCTTTGATAGACGCTGAATCAGTAAACAACATAACCAATCTATCTATGCCTATGCCCTCACCCGCAGTGGGAGGCATTCCATACTCAAGCGCCGTAATATAATCCTCGTCATAGTGCATAGCCTCGATATCTCCTGATTCCTTTTCAGCGACTTGAGCCTTAAATCTTTCCGCCTGATCCTCGGGGTCGTTTAACTCAGAAAAACCGTTAGCCAATTCCCTGCCACCGATAATTAGCTCAAAGCGATCGGTAATATCTGGGTTTTCTTCATTACGCCTTGCCAGCGGAGAAACCTCGATGGGGTAGCCGGTAATAAAAGTGGGCTGATCCAGCTTTGATTCGACCTGCTGATCAAACACCTCCATAAGAATCTTGCCATGGGGCCAGCTCTCGTCAAAGCGCACATCGAAGCGATTAGCCGTTTCGGCAAGTGACTCTTTAGTTTCCAAATTTTGCATTGTCACGCCATCACAATACCGACAGATAGACTCCTTTACACTTAAGCGATCAAAAGCGATATTGAAGTCATAAACAGACCCTTGATAAGTAACTTTACTGTCGCCAAACAGCGCATTCGCTATTTCTCTAAACAGATCTTCGGTCAGGTCCATCAGGTCTTCGTAGCGGGAATAAGTCTGATAAAATTCCAACATGGTAAATTCTGGGTTGTGGCGAGTCGATAGTCCTTCATTTCGAAAATTTCGATTAAGTTCGAAAACCTTTTCAAATCCGCCCACCACCAAGCGTTTGAGATAGAGCTCGGGCGCGACTCGCAAATACATATCCTGATTCAACGCATTATGATGAGTGATAAATGGCCTAGCAGTCGCGCCACCAGGTATGATTTGCATCATTGGTGTTTCAACTTCCATAAAACCAAGGCCGTCGAAATAGCGTCGAATAAGGGCGACGATTTTGGACCGTGTCTTGAATACGTGCCTAGACTCTTCATTAACAATTAGATCGACATAGCGTTGACGATAGCGCATCTCAGTATCAGTAAGGCCTTTGAATTTATCTGGCAGTGGTCGCAATGATTTTGTTACCAACTCGAAACTCGCTACTCTAACGGTTAGCTCATCCTTATTGGTTTTAAAAACTTCGCCATGCACACCAATGATATCTCCCAAATCGAGAGACTTAATCTTTTTAGCTAGATCCTCGGAGAAGGATTTATTATTTAAATACAATTGAATTTGATCACTGCCATCTTGAATGACAACGAAAGGGCCGCGCATTCTTATAATGCGACCGGCCAATACAACCTGCATCGAAATTTTTTCTAGCTCTTCTTTAGACTTAGCGGCAAATTCTCTCACTAAATCACCTGCATCGTGCAAACGTTTAAAGCTATTGGGAAAAGCCTGGCCTAGCCTGCGAAGCTCAGACAATTTTTCCCGTCGCTGGGCTATCAGCTTATTTTCATCGTTGCCGTCTGTGCTGTTATTTTCTTGTTCTGACATAATGCTTACAATCCCATTTTCAAACTTGCTTCAATAAACTTGTCAATATCACCATCGAGTACCGCACCGGTATTGGTAGCCTCTATATTTGTTCGAAGGTCCTTAATACGCGAGGCATCTAGAACATACGAGCGTATTTGACTGCCCCAGCCAATATCCGCCTTTGCATCTTCTACATTTTGCGCTTGGTCACTGCGTTTCAGTTCTTCCAACTCATACAGCTTTGCTTTGAGTTGTTTAATCGCCATGTCTTTGTTTTTGTGCTGAGAACGCTGATTTTGGCACTGCACGACGATACCACTTGGCTCATGAGTTAAGCGTACAGCTGAATCTGTTTTATTAACGTGCTGCCCGCCTGCCCCGCTGGAGCGATAGGTGTCGATACGCACATCAGACATATTCAAATCGACTTCAATATCATCATTTATCTCAGGCGATACAAAGACAGATGCAAATGACGTATGCCGGCGACTCCCAGAATCGAAAGGCGACTTTCTCACTAAACGATGAACACCGGTCTCAGTTCTAAGCCAGCCAAAAGCAAACTCTCCACTGATATGCAAAGTTGCGCTTTTAATGCCGGCCACATCGCCGCCTGAAACCTCCACCAGCTCCGCCTTAAAGCCCTTACTTTCACCCCAGCGCAGATACATGCGCAGCAACATTTCAGCCCAGTCTTGAGCCTCTGTGCCGCCTGACCCTGACTGAATATCAAGATAGGCGTTGTTAGCATCCATCGCGCCGGAAAACATCCGCCTGAACTCTAAATTCTCCAACTTTGAATGGAGATCTAATAAATCATTGCTCGCGGCCTCGTAGAATTCAGCATCATCTTCCTCTTGAGAAAGTGTAAGCAGCTCCTCTACTTCAGCAATACCTGAGGACATTGTCTCGATAGTCTTAACAACTATTTCCAAGTCCGCCCGTTCCTTGCCAAGAGCTTGGGCGTATTCAGGCTTATCCCACACCGTCGATTCACCGAGTTCAAGCTCAACCTCTGCCAAGCGCTCACGCTTTACTTCGTAGTCAAAGATACCCCCGAAGGCTATCGACCCGAGCAGTGAGGTCTTTTAATTGTGCGAGCTGATTGTTGATTTCCAACATTAGGGCATTCCTAGCGATTAACGGATTAGTGGCATTTTACCTGAATGGGAGGCGGATTCCAGCGCCCCTTTACGACTTAAGCCGACGACCGAAAAATAGCTTAAGTTAAGATTCATAATAAGCAAAGTTTGATGATGCGCATAGAGACAGATATAAGCCTCAGGATGGCGATAGTATCCATGTAAGCTGCTGATAGTAGCACTTCCCTCTGTAGGTCTGAGGTTGGCGATGCGATAATGCAGATATGTCATTAGATAACTCAAAAACACACTTGCCAGCGAGCGATAACACTTTTCAATTAGAGAATGCGGCACTTGATTGGGCAGATGAAGCGAACCCGCGCTCAATAAAATTTGACGATATTTACTATTCCACCGCTGGCGCAGCCGCTGAGTCGACACACGTATTTCTTAATGGCACTGCACTCACTGCACGCTGGCAAGACTGTAAAGAAAAACCATCAGTGTACTCAATCGCAGAAATAGGTTTTGGTAGTGGCCTCAATTTTTTGAACGCCTGGCAGCTTTGGCAGCAATCAACCCAAAAGCCGAACCGACTCCATTACATTGCATTTGAAAAATACCCTCTCAAAAAAACCGACCTCGTCCGGCTGCTGAGCAACTGGCCATCTCTATCCTTTCAGGTTACAGAGCTACTCAAGCACTATCCCGAGCATGCCTGTGTCAGTCACCGCCTGACTATCGCAGCAGACGTTACCTTGGACCTGCATTTTGGTGACGCCCTGCGCCGTTTGAAGACAATCGACAGAACAATCGGCAGTGGCGTCGACAGCTGGTTTCTTGATGGCTTCAGCCCGCGCTTAAACCCCGACCTCTGGCAGGATGCCTTAATTAAAGAGATGGCACGCCTTAGCTTGCCCGGGGCCACTGTTGCAAGCTATAGCGCGGCTGGGTTTATTCGTCGGCAGCTTCGTGACGCTGGGTTTAAGGTGAAAAGACAGCCCGGCTATGGCAAAAAAAGACATATGACGACGGCAGTTTTCCCAGATCAGAGCTCGGCGCAGCAACCGATCCCAACTCGCACTGCGCAGCCTTGGTTTGTTCTACCTGCAATTACTTCTCCTCCTAAAACTGCCACAGTAATTGGCGCGGGCCTAGCCGGTTGCAGTACGGCCTATGCCCTGGCCCGGCGCGGAATAAAGGTCACCATCGTCGACAGCGGGAAAGCGGCAGCCACTGGCGCCTCAGGAATCCGACAGCTGGCGCTTCGCCCTCGCCTATTTAAAACCAGCTCAGCACTGGCTGAATTTTACTTACAGAGCTTTTTATTCGCCGCCGCACAATTTAGGGATTTAGGCGCCAATGACTCAAACGATGAATTTTGGTTTCCCAGTGGTGTTGTCCAATTATCAACAGCACTAAATAAACGCAGCGAACTGTCCAACGCAGCTATAGAGACCCTTTATGGCTCAGAAATAGTTAACCACCTTAACAAAACACAGGCTTCAGAAATCGCTGGCACCTTGTGCGCTGAAGATGTGCTTCATTTTAAGTTAGGCGGGTGGGTTAACGCACCACGTTTATGTAACCGCTATTTAGAATCAGGCCTAATTCGGTTCGTTAGCAACTGCACTATTGAGCGTCTTGAGAGGTCAGCCAGTGCCAGCCAATGGCAGGCGCATCCACAAAACCCAGATCTGGACATGCTCCAATCAGATGTCATTGTGGTGGCCAACAGCTATAGCGCCAGCCAGTTTCCAATAGTCGAATCACTTCCCTTACAGACAGTAAGGGGCCAAGCAAGCTACGTAGATGGCACGGAGGCTAGCCACCAACTGCGCACGGTCCTTTCAGGGCAACGCAGTCTATTTCCCGCTCTTGATTCTCAGCAGACAATTTCCGCGAACTATCGAGGCGAGATCGACCTAATTAGAAATGAAGAAGATGATCAAGAAAACCTAAGCTCACTAGCTTCTGACTTTCCACAGTTTTCTACTTTAAAGGCAGGTGATTACGGGATAGGTGTCAGGTGCAATACACCAGACTTCAGGCCGATAGTCGGAATGGCACCTAACATAAAAAAGATGGCAATCGAGTATGCTGATCTAAGACGGGACGCACACAAAGAGTTCTGCAATCCTGGCCATTATCATGACGGCCTGTATTTAAAC
The DNA here is from genome assembly GCA_047628735.1 of Glaciecola sp. Taxonomy (GTDB): domain Bacteria; phylum Pseudomonadota; class Gammaproteobacteria; order Pseudomonadales; family Pseudohongiellaceae; genus UBA9145. Next base: position 51,295 of record JBLHVT010000006.1, on the reverse strand, counting down.
CTTGCTCATGGCTCCAATGGATTGGCAACGGCGCCGTTAGCCGGCGAAACGCTAGCTAGCCTGATATGTGGCGAGCTTAGCCCCTTAAGCGCGCAGGCGCTGGCAAACTTAAGTGCTGCCCGTTTCGTGATAAGAGATCTAAAAAGACAGAAATCTTAAACGCAGAAATTTGTTTGGCGTGTGTACTTAACGGCTGTATTAACGACTAAAGAAGGCAGAGACTGCCGTGTGCAGCAGTATAGGGTCAGCCGAACCTGCTAGCTCTCGAATTGAATGCATTCCAAAGGTAGCCACCCCAATATCTACTGTCGGCACACCCAGTTGACTCGCTGTTATAGGACCGATAGTGCTTCCGCAGGCCATATCACTGCGCACAACAAACGTTTGATAAGGCACATTAACCTCGTCGCAAATAGATTTGAACTGAGCGACGGTATGGCTACTGCTAGCATAACGTTGGTTAGCATTGATCTTAATCACCGGACCGTTGTTTAACAAAGGCTGGTGTTGATCATCATGTTTGTCCAAATAGTTAGGATGTATGCCGTGAGCATTGTCAATTGATAGCATCAATGACTGATGGATGGTCCGCTCCAATGCGTCTGAATCAGCATTACCGAGCATGCGTTCCAATATTGCTTTCAAAAAAGGACCTTGCGCACCTGAAGTCGACACGCTGCCAACTTCCTCATGATCATTACAGACCAATACAGCCGCATGCTCGTTTTTACTGGCGAGCAACGCGCGGCAAGCTACAAAGCAGCTGAGTAAATTATCTAATCGAGCTGACGCAATGAATTGTCCATCTAATCCTACTTCCGCTGGCGGCTGAGTGTCATAAAAATACAGCTCATGAGACAGCACTTTGGCAATCGAGGCGTCTTCAGAATGCGTTTGCAAATGAGTAATCAAAAAATCATCAAAGCTGAACTCTTCTCCGGCTTTTAATTGTAAAAGAATCGGTGGCAGCTGTTTTTGGGCGTTAATCGTTCGCCCAATGTTTGCTTCCCTGTCCAAATGAATAGCTAAACTTGGTATGAACGCGATTGGCTCAACTATATCGATGAGTACTGACTCCAGTTCGCCAGCCTCAGTCTTGTAGTCAACTCGCCCTGCCAGAGACAAATCACGGTCGAACCACGGATTTAAGAGTGCTCCCCCATAAACCTCGACACCCAATTGCACGTAACCTTGGCGGTTTGTTTCCGGATTTGGTTTCACTTTTAAACAAGGACTGTCTGTGTGCGTGCCTGCAAGGTGAATACCATTGCTAACTAAATCATGGTTACCGGTTTTAAACGCTACCAAAGCAGAATCATTTCTTATCACAAAGTAACTTGTGCCCGGTTTCAATTCCCAGCTATTTGCCTCATCAAGATGAACGAACCCACCCTCTTCTAACATGGATGCCATATTGGCAACCGCATGAAAAGGCGTAGGAGATCCTTGCAGGAAATCGAGCAATTCGTCGTTAAAAGTAAGATCGGTCATAATTTTTAAACCCCCCGAAGCACATGGTTACATTGCGGCGGGGGGTTTCTGCTCTCTAGCGAATTTCTAAAAGCTCTACGTCAAAAATCAGTGCAGAATTTGGGGGGATAGCAGGAGTTGGAGAAGCCTCGCCGTAAGCAAGACCAGGTGGAATAAACAGTCTCCACTTATCGCCCACTTTCATTAGCTGTAGTGCTTCGGTCCAGCCAGCGATAACCTGAGATAAACCAAAAGTCGCGGGGTCACCGCGATCAACGGAGCTATCAAAAACAGTACCGTCGGTTAAAGTGCCATGGTAATGAGCGAGCACAGAATCACTAACAGTGGGTGAAGCTGCCCCTGCCTCTCCTGACTCTAACACCGTATATTGAAGCCCGGAATCCAGCGCAACAACACCCGCTTTAGTCTCGTTCTCGGCCAAAAAGTCAGCGCTGGCTCCAAGATTGCCTGACAACGCCGCTTGCTGAGCATCTAGTTCTCGTTGTTGAAACGTTTGAATCGCAGCAAACATGTCTTCATCGCTCATCTTTAGATCACCCGCTACTGCGTCCATAAGGCCGCTAACGAATGTTTCTGTATTGATTCCCTCAAGAATTCCCTGAGCACCTATGCTTTGGCCAATGTTGACGCCAATAGAGTAGGCTATTCGATCATCTTCACTATCCAATATCACTTCTCCTTGCGCGAATGCAGCCGTGCTAAGCAGGGATGCAGTTACTATACTTATGACCTGGCTCGCAGGATTTACTATTTTCATACTATTTTCCTTCAATTCAGTGGAAAATTACCGCTCAAGTGTTACAACGTACACAGCGACAAATCGATGGGCATACTAACGAAGATAGACGTTAAATACCAGACGCCAAGCGCTTCGCTATCAGTCAGATTATAGAGAGCAGGACAATGCAGAACACCAATAACAAATTGATTTATAAAGAATTTTTACGCCTTCGGTGGCAGGCATCGATAATCATGGTAATTTTGCTTGTCGGATGCTCCCAGCAGTTGGCAGTTTCAGTTAACAATCAAGCTGTGTTTGACCCTAAGGGACGCCTCCCAAACAGCGAAACGGTTAACGCCGATCTGCAAGGCTGCATCAATCTTGCACTGCGCCAGCAGTCAGTCAAGCAGCCCGCCGAGCTTTCAGTACTTTCCTGTTCAAATTCTCAGATAACCGCACTTGCCAACATTGGTCAGCTAACTGAACTGCGATTTATTGATTTAGGCAATAATAAAATTACCAACATCACCCCTCTTGAGAAGTTAACAAAGCTGGGCGGCTTGAATTTGGCCAACAACCAAATTAAAGACATTAGCACTTTGATTAATTTGCGCTCGCTCGTGTCCGTGAGTTTAGAGGGCAACAATGAGATCCCCTGTTCGCAGCTGCGCGTCCTTGAAAACCGCTTAAAAGAAAATTTGACCCACCCATCCTCTTGTAAAAATTAGTCGGCAATCAGACGGGAACTCCGCTGTGAAATCGAAACTGTGAATCAGCCGACCTTATAAGCTCAGCTTCTTTTTCTGCAAACAGTGCAACCTTGCTAGAAATATCGGCATCACAGTACAGCTGCGCCAAGGCCAAATAATCTTCGAAATGCCTCGCTTCAGATTTAAGAAGCGATGTGTAGAATTTATTTAGATTGGCATCTAAATGGGGTGCAATCTTTGAAAACCTCTCACAAGACCTGGCTTCAATAAAGGCACCTGCTATCAATGTATCCACTAAAACAGAATGAGAACCTGTAGAGATAAGGTTTCGCATCTGCGCCGCATAGCGAGAAGGGCTCAGTTTAGAATATCGTATTCCTCTTTTTTGCAATATATCCACCACTTGCTCGAAATGAAGAAGCTCTTCCCGAGCCAACTGAGACATTTTTTTAAGCAACTCCGGCTTATCGGTGTAGCGATACATCAAGTTCATGGCAGTAGCCGCCGCCTTCTTTTCACAATTTGCGTGATCAATAAGCAAGGTTTCTTGGTTGATTAGCGCAGAACGCAACCACGCATCTGGAGTCTCGCAGAGTAAAAATTGATTGATGGCTTCTAGCATTTTGGGGCCGCTATAAAATTGAGTGGTGGGTGGGGTTGTAGGCTTAGCTATTGGTATAGTTTGAGTTGCAGTTGCGTTTGTAGATATAGATATGGATATAGTTAATGTAGTTGGTTGGGTGCCTAACAGCATCCGAGTTAAAAGCAGCACCCCTCATGAGCTCAGTGATGAGAAGCACAGTCATCGGATGATTGCGTATCTTCACTGCCAATCAACGCTTCTTCCTCACGCGAGCTTTCCAGAATCCTCGACTTTTGTTTTTTCGCAGTTTTAGCACCCAGCTCTTTCAAGGACTCTGCCCTTTTTACCAAATTGCCGCGACCTGAAACCAATTTGTTATGGGCTTTGTCGAAGCTCTTTTTACTCGCATCAATTTTATGACCGATGTCATCGATATCCTCAACAAAGGCAACAAACTTGTCGTAGAGCGCACCGGCTTTATTGGCAATCTCTTGCGCATTTTGGTTCTGCTGCGCTAACCGCCAAAGGTTTTGAACTGTGCGCAGGCTCATCAGCAAAGTGGTAGGCACTACAAAAATAATATTTCTCTCGAAAGCATACTGCAGAAGCTCTGGATCATTTTGTATCGCCAGACCATAAGCAGATTCAATTGGCATAAAAAGAAAGACATAATCCAAGGAATTAACACCTATTAGATTTTGATAATCTTTTTCAGATAGCAATTTGACATGGGAACGCACCGACTGAATGTGCTGCTTTAGCAAGTCAGCCTTGGTGGTTTCTTCATCATTAGAACAATAGGCGTCCCAGGCTTTCAATGACACTTTGGAATCTATGATGATATCTCTGGATTCTGGCAAGTGGACAATTACGTCTGGCTGATACTTAACGCCCTCTTCCGATTTGAGGCTAACCTGAACGTCATACTCTCGTCCCTTGACGAGTCCTGACTTTTCAAGAATTGTTTCTAGTACTAACTCTCCCCAACTGCCTTGAGTTTTATTATCCCCTTTTAACGCATTAGTGAGGTTTACTGCCTCTTCGCTGATTCGAGCGTTCATCTCTTGAAGGCTTTTTATTTCCCGAGCCAGCGAAAAACGCTCCTTCGATTCCTTGTCATATGTCTCTTCGACACGCTTCTCAAACTGGGTTATTTTTTCTTGCAGAGGACTGAGTACCGAACTTAAGCTTGCCTTATTATTAGCCTCAAATTTCTTTGTTTTATCATCAAATATTTCATTGGCAATATTTTTAAAGGCGACGCTCAATTGAGCTTTGGAGTTCTCAAGCAGAAGCAGTTTTTCATCAAACTGTTTGCGCTCTAAATTGAGACTGGTTCTAAGCTGTGCGCTTTCTTCACGGATTTTTTGCAACTCAGAAACTGCAGCCTGTTTGCTGACAGCAGCCGAATCCAGCGCAACTCGCAGTTGTAATGAACCATTTTGCAAACCTTCAATTTTTTCTAGGGCCCGGGCCTCTTGGATCTTGGTTCTTTGGATGACCGTTTGTTGATAAACAATCGTGCCAAGCAGAAAAAAACCAGCAATGACCGCGCCGACCAAAATTACAGAATCCATTTCAACAGTTCGATAGACAAAAAAGTCTACGCAGGTTGCTCATTTAACTTAAATTCTCGATGATAGCCCTGAGCAGCTCGATCGATTTTTCGCTGATATTATCAGAGCTATTCAAGGGCTCTGTTTTCACCATGATTGCAGTGCCTGTGTCTAACAACCTAACGCTGTAGTCTAAAAAATCAGCAGCATCGTCATCACTACGACCGCGAAAGATTCGACCAATCAGGCCCGGCTCATCTTCTTCTTCCACAATGCCTGAGAAGCTAACGTTGTAGAAAGACTGGTCTCTGTTGCTGTCGGTAATGACTATATTCGCATTTTCCAATGCTTGACGCACAACGACCCAGGCGCGGTTGAAATCAACACGCAATTCAAGAACAGTTTCGCCGCTGCTTGTGTCAACTATATTCGCTTTTCTTGCCGACTCTATGCTGCCGGCAAGCAAACTTGAAGTCGAAGACTGGTAGACATCATTTCTATCAGCCAGGTACTGTGAAATAGAATCACCAACTTCTTTTTCAAGATCCAATGCGTTTGAGATTTCTGGCCAGCTGATCACGATTGGAATTGGGTCAGTGCGCAGATTTTCGTAATGGGTTACGTAAATTTCCGAATAACCTGAATGTAATCCGGGCTCTATAGAGACCCGATACTTGTGCCGCTTTTCAAAATCGTTATCAACTTCAACCCAAGCTGTCTCCATAATTCCACTGCTTGGGTTTTCATAATCTAAAAGTATTTGCAGTCCAGACCAATAATCGCGAATTAATGGCCAAACTTGGCTGGGAGTAGCATCAATTACAATCCAGCGCTTACTGCCCAGCGCCTGAATAATAACGCCCTCACTGCGCCGAGCTTCGATAGGCTTGGGCAGCGGGACTTCGTCAAAAGGAGCCGCTAACGATGCTATTTGTTCTGGTATCACGTAAAGCTGATCGATTGTGTAACTATCTAATTCATCCGGAATCGTCATGGGCGGAAATATCAAGGCATCAGAATAATCACCGCCTCGGTTCCTCAAAAAGCCAGTTTCTCCGGTCACATATCGACATCCTACAAATGACATCAAGACAGTTAAGAGCAGTGTTAATTTGAAAGTAATCTTCATCAATTTTTCTTCGATTTGTTAGGTTTTACCGAGTTTAAGTTGTTTTTTCGAGTTTAAGTAGGCAACTCAATGCCAGCCGCTGTAAGCGCCAAGCCTACTTGGAGTCGATATTTACTATCAAGTTCCACGAGCGGCAATCTAATTTTCGGTCCAATCAATCCCATTTTATATAAGGCCCATTTTACTGGCACCGGATTTGCTTCGAGAAACAAATTTGTATGTAGTAGAGCTAGTTTCGAATCTACCTCCTGCGCAGCCTGTTTATCCCCGGCCAACGCGAATGTGCACATCTGCGCCATCAAAGCCGGAGCCACATTCGCAGTTACCGATATTGATCCTGCCGCACCTGCTAAAATCAGCAATCGGCTAATCGCATCTTCGCCGCTGTACACAGCGATCCGATCTTCGCATGTTTTTATTAACTCTAGCCCTCTAGAAATATCTCCGGTTGCATCTTTTATGGCTGCAATGTTGTCCAAATCGGCTAAACGATCAACGGTCTCCAACGCTAAATCACAGGCTGTACGGCCCGGCACATTGTAAAGAATTTGAGGGATTTCGACGGCTTGCGCGATCTTTTTAAAATGCTGATACAAGCCTTCTTGCGAGGGGCGATTGTAGTACGGCGTAACCAGTAAACATGCATCTGCTCCATGATTTTTTGCCGATTCGGTAAAATACAGTGCTTCGTCGGTATTGTTAGAGCCGGTTCCCGCAATAATAGGTACTCGGCCATTGGCGTATTCGACACTGTGAGCGACCAACGAGCAGTGCTCTTTCGAGCTCAATGTAGCGGATTCGCCGGTGGTACCGACCACTACAATGCCGTGGGTGCCCGCCTCTATATGCCAGTCTATTAATTTGTCGAACGCGGGCAAATCGATGGATCCGTCGGCGCACATGGGGGTTACTATGGCAACTAAACTGCCGCTAGGAATACTCACTGATTTATATTATCCAGACATACCAAACGTGAAATTTTACCACAGCGATTAAGGAACAACTATGCGCCACTGGTGATTTAGACTTTAGGCCTCGGAGGCAACTTTAGAATGCACTCTACCAGGCCAGGCGTTAATAATAGCTTTGACGAACGTAGCCAAAGGGATAGCAAAGAAAACACCTGCCAACCCCCAAATCCCACCAAAAATGAGAACCGCAGAGATAATAGCCACCGGATGCAAATTAACCGCTTCAGAAAAGATAACCGGCACTAAGACATTTCCGTCAATGATTTGGATTATCAGGTAAGCAATAAGAACCGTGTAAAACTCAGCGCCCACCCCCCACTGCACAAATGCGACTGCCGCAACTGGCACGATGACCACTGTAGCACCAATATAGGGGACAATAACTGACACTCCAATCAGTACCGCTAAAAGCAGCGCATAATTTAAGCCAAGTATGACAAAGGTAAGATAGGCTGCGCTGCCGACAATGATGATTTCTACGACCTTGCCACGAATATAGTTAGAGATTTGCTGATCCATTTCCTGCCAGATGGCATTCATTAATGGTCGATCTCTAGGCAGGAAATTGCCCGCCCATGTGATCAACAGCCGATTATCTTTCATCACAAAAAATACTAGTATAGGCACTAAAACCAGAAAGATTACCCAGCCAAACACGCTAGGAAGACTAGCTAAAGAAAATTCGAGGATGGTCTGGCCATAGTTACCCAGTTCATTTCCAAACCCCTGAATAAGCTGTTCCACTTGCTGTGCTGAAAACAGGTTAGGGTAGTTCTCAGGCAATAACATCAAAATAGACTGCCCCTGACTTACCAAATTCGGGAGCTCGTTTAGTAGTCGGCGTAGCTGATTCCATACCTGTGGCAGGACAAATACCAGCAACAGGGTGAAAATCCCAATAAACACGGTGTAAACCGTACCAAATGCTACCCGCTGTGAGGCCCCTTTACGCAGCAGTATATTGACTAGACCTTGCATGAGATAGGCGATAATTATCGCTGAGATCAGCGGAGCTAAGACGTTACCTATCACTAGCAACGTTAAAAGCCCAACCACCAACAACACGACAAGAATGATGGATTCTTCGTCATGAAAATAGCGGTTTAAGAAATCATCCAGTAATTTCTTCATTTGGGCTGCCTAAGTTGCTTACTAACCTTTCTTAATCCAATAAAAATATGTTGACTCATTTTTTTTAAATTCGAGTATTTCGTTATCACTATGTTGGGCAAACATCTGAAAATCCTTTTCGGAGGCAGGGTCTGTCGCAACCACTTTGAGTATTTGGTCTGGCAGCATGCCATTCAATGCCAATTTAGCTTTAAGTAAAGGCATCGGGCAGTCTAATCCAGACAAATCTATTTCTATATCGGCAGTTAGTATCATCCTCTTATTCTAGCAAGCAAAGCATGTCCTTGCCTATGATCCGAGCAACCCCCTAGAAACGTTATGTTTAGAACTACCAAGAACAAATTTATGCTAATCTCGGGTTTAGTGACTGCATTTAGCAATTAGAGGTTTAGCAATTAGAGGTTTAGCAATGAGTTATCGTGGGTCAATCACTAGGACCTTTTGGGCTGGATTTTGGGGGCTAAGCCTCTGTTTATGTAGCTGTGCTATTGCTCAGAAAGCCTTGCCGAGCTTAGGTGATCGTATTTCTGGCACCGTCTCATTGGGCCAAGAATATGAAATGGGCCAGCAGTTTCTAAGCCAAATTCGGCGCAGCGCCCCAACCATCCCAGACGCCCTTCTAAACACCTATTTAGAAAGCCTAACGTACAAGTTAGCCTCCAGCAGTGAACTTCAAGACCACCGACTTTCATTTGTCATCATAGATAGCCAAGACCTGAATGCTTTCGCCGCTCCCGGGGGAATCATAGGGGTGAACACTGGTTTATTTCTCAATGCACAAACCGAAGCAGAATTTTCCTCAGTTATGGCCCATGAGATCGCTCATGTTAGCCAACGCCACTTCGCTCGCGGTGTCGATGATGCCGAGGCGGGCCGCATCACTCAACTTGCCTCTCTGTTAGCGGGCGTGCTGGTGATGGCAACCTCCGATGCTGGGCATGGAATCGCCGCGGTGACCGCTGCCAGGGGTTTAACGCGGGACGCTCAACTAAGGTTTAGCCGCAGTAATGAAGCGGAGGCCGATAGAATTGGCCAAAACACCATGTTTAACGCGGGCTTTGATCCTGACGCCATGGCGTCACTGTTTGAACGGCTTATTGCAATCAATCGATTTGGTCGCCGGCCCCCTGAGTTTCTTTTGTCCCATCCGGTGACCGAATCGCGTATCGCCGACGCAAGAGGACGCTCGAGTCGCTATCCTAGCAAAGAATACAGTGATGATCTCGAATATCAGGTCATGCGCGCCAGAGTCATCACCCATTACGCGCCGAAAAAAGCAGATGTGGTTACGCAGTATAAAAGCTCGTTAGAAAGCAGTACGAATGAATTTGAAGTCGACACCAACACCTATGGTTTGGCTATGGCCTACTGGGAAAACAAGCAGTTTGGACTAGCCACGCAGACTCTTGCACCGCTTCTTGAGAAAGATCCTAACCGCATCAGCTATGCGGTAACCCAAGCTGAAATTTATACCGCTCAAAATGAAGCTGGCAGGACCATCGAATTTTTAGACCGTCACTTAGCGATAAACCCTAACAACCATCCGCTGACCATGGCCTACTATGAAGCCTTAAGTAAAAGCAGGAAATACAGTGAGGCGGCTAGGGTACTGGAGAATCACACCCAAAATAGAAAGGCAGATCATTCCCTTTGGTATCAGCTTGCCGAGACTTGGGGCCAGGCTGGAAATGTAAGCAAAGTACACCAATCCAGAGCCGAGTATTTCATACTGTTGTCAGACTATGGGAAAGCAAGAGAGCAACTTCAGTTTGCTTTGAAAATTGAGACTGATAACGGCGATGCTCCTGCCGAAGAAGCGCGTCTGAAACAAAAAATCCGCAATCTCGAGCAGCTCGTCAGAGACCTTCAGGGCTAATTAGGCCCTGCCTCTCACTTGCAACTGATTAGCCGCCGCAAAATCTAACATTCTTTGCAATGGAATCATGGCTTGTGTGATCAATTCTGACTCAACTTCGATCACGTTTGTGCCACAGCGAAGAGAATCTCTAAGCGTCGTCAACGAGTTCATTCCCATCCAAGGACAGGCAGCGCAGCTGCGACAGGTGGCATCATTGCCTGCTGTAGGTGCCACGATAAATTCTTTATCCGGCGCAACCTTACGCAACTTATGAAATATGCCTTGGTCGGTAGCGACAATAAATTGCCTGTTGGGCATAGTCTTGGCGGCGTTAATAATCTGAGTAGTGCTCCCCACTACATCTGCTATATCCAATACAGCACTAGGAGATTCAGGGTGCGCTAGAATTGCCGCATCAGGATAGATGGCCTTAATGTCGAGCAAGCCCCTAGCCTTGAACTCCTCATGAACAATACAAGCGGCATCCCACAGCAGGACATCGGCACCAGTGGACTTTTGTATGTAAGCACCCAAATGCTTGTCCGGTGCCCAAATTATTTTCTCACCGGCCTGTGACAGATGCTCAGCAACTTCTAAAGCTATACTGGAGGTTACAACCCAGTCCGCTCTAGCCTTCACTGCTGCCGAAGTGTTTGCATACACCACTACTTTACGTTCTGGATGCTCATCGCAAAATTTCGAAAACTCCTCTATCGGACAAGCAATGTCCAAAGAGCAAGTCGCTTCTAATGCCGGCATGAGAACGGTTTTATCTGGACTGAGAATTTTTGCCGTCTCACCCATAAAACGCACGCCCGCTACTGCTAAAATATCGGCATCGCAGTCGCGGCCAAATCTGGCCATTTCGAGACTGTCTCCAACAAACCCATTGCTAGCCTCTGCCAAATCCTGCAAGGCTGAGTCGGTGTAGTAATGGGCTACAATTTTTGCCCGCTTTGAGCTTAATAGATCGCGAATCTCTTCCAACATTAGAGATTCTTGCGTTGCAGACAGCACTGGAGGTTCGGTCACTCTATCGAGGTATAGGCGAACAACTTGCCGGTCTGCGGTTAGCTGTCCCTGATGCTTAGTAATTGAGGAAGTGCTCATAGCTAAGTGTAAATGCTTAAAACATGTAAGTTAGCTGCATCAAAGCCGCATTAGCGGCTTTGAATATCGTGGGTTCTGGCGCAGATTTGCATCAGAAAAAAGTAATGGTGGGCCGTGTGCGACTTGAACGCACGACCAATTGGTTAAAAGCCAACTGCTCTACCGACTGAGCTAACGGCCCACGAGGGGCGGTATAGTACTAGCAAATAAAAAAAACTCAAGCGCGGAAGTGACTTTTCTCCAAACATTTTACTGGTAACGAGTTGGATCAGCCGCAACCGCGTCCTTAAAGCCCTTTTTACGCAGTCTACAGCTATCGCAAACACTGCAGGCTTGCCCCAATTCGTCAGCTTGATAGCAAGATACAGTTAGAGCGTAATCCACCTTGAGCCGCTCGCCTGTTTTGATGATTTCGGCCTTACTGAGATTTATCAGTGGGGTTTCCAGCGATATTCGATGCCCTTCTACCCCCACTTTGGTGGCCAAGTTGATGAGATTCTGAAACGCCTCTATGTATTCTGGACGACAATCGGGATAGCCAGAATAATCCAAGGCATTCACCCCTATGAATATCGCATCGGCATCGACGACCTCAGCCCAGGCCAGAGCATAGGAAAGGAAAATGGTATTTCGTGCTGGCACATAGGTGACAGGAATACCCTCGCTTTCAATTTCAGGCACATCAATGTTCACGTCGGTCAAAGCCGAACCACCAAACTCTCCCATCTTAAGCTCTATCACTTTATGCTCTATGACCGTGTTAGCGCTTACGACGCGTCTAGCGGCATCAAGCTCGCTTACCGAACGCTGCCCATAGTCAAAGCTCAGCGCGTAGCTAGAATAGCCCCTGTCAGCGGCTATCGCTAAACAAGTTGCCGAATCCAAACCACCTGACACTAATACAATTGCTTTTTTCATATCGTTACCGTAAATCTCATGTCACCGACCTTGTTCGGCTCCCCAAAGGTATTTATGAAGTTGGATTTGCACTCTCACTTTAAGAGAATCAGCTAAAACCCACTCAGCCAGTTGTGCTGGTTTTAATTGTTCATGGGACGGTGAAAAAAGTATCTCACCAACTCTAGACTGTAGATCCAATTCGTCGACTTTAGCCTTTGACCACAGGTAGTCTTTATTATCGCAAATTACGAATTTAACTTGGTCCTTGTCCTTTAACAGAGGAATGTTTTCCATTCGGTTGCGGCGACTCTCATTCGATCCTGGTGTTTTCAAATCCAATACCACAGAGACCCTTGGGTCTACGTTCGCGATCGGCATTGCCCCACTTGTTTCAAGTGACACCTGATACTTTTGATCTGAAAGTGCCGTAAGCAAGGCTATGCAGTTTGGCTGAGCCAAAGGTTCACCGCCAGTAACAGTGACATAGCTCGCTTTATACTGAGCAACTTCTTCAAGTATGCTCTCAATGCTCTGCAGTGCTCCTCCATCGAAAGCATAATCAGTGTCGCAGTACTGACAGCGCAAAGGACAACCCGTGAGGCGGACAAAAACCGTAGGCAAGCCCATGGTCCGAGACTCGCCCTGTAAAGAATGGAATATCTCGGTTATGCGTAAAGTTTCATTCATAAAAGTTCAACCAATAGCTATTGGCAAGTGTGAAGGGATGAAATAATCTTGATGGAGGCTTAATCTAAGGAAAGCAATCGCGTATCAGCTAAGTTAGCAACGCCCGTATTTGGAAAGCGCCGTTTGATGTCATTAAGCAGCAGCTTAGCCTGAGAAATGTTACCCAAACCTTGGTAGGACAGCCCTAATCCATACATTGCATCAGCTAGCTTCGCCGAGCCTGCGTATTGATTCACGATAATTTCATAAGAATCACGAGCCTCTTCAAATCGAGACAGGTAAAGAAAAGCTTGGCCTTTCCAGTAATAGGAGTTGGTTATAAAACGCCCCTGCGGATAGACACTCAGATACTGATCAAACTCGGCAATGGATAGCTCAAAATTGCTATTGATGACCGAATCATAGGCCATTTGATAGAGCTGTTGCTCACTCAGCACTGCCGGTTGCAAAGTCCCTCGACCCAATGTTCTGCCGGTGCTGCGAACAGGCGCTGCCGCATTGCCATTAGAGCGAGACAGCCCTGTGCTTGAGGCACCCGAACTTGGAGTAGCAGAATTAGACGCGCCGCCCACATTTATCGATGGCCTAGTGAAATCAGACGTAGATGGTCTAGGTGTACTTGAACCAGATGCAGTAGGCAATGAAATTTGCGACGGCACCGCGACCGGACTAGCGCCAGTAATTGGCGCCGACTCTAAGTTACTAAGTCGCTGATCAACGTTAGTGTACCGATTTAAAGAATCTTTCTGCAGTTTTCTAATCTCGAAGCCCTGCTCTTCTAGCAAACCGCGTAGTGCCCGCACCTCTGTGCGAAGCTGCTGGTTTTGCTCAAGCAACAAAGACAACGCATCGTTATTTTGAGCGCCTTGAGCAGGCCGATTTTGAGCCTGCCCTGGCGTAAATGGCTGAGACTCAAAGACCGAACCAGACCCTTGAGCCGCGACTCCATGGGCAAAAACAAGCAAAATACTGGCGAGTTGTAATCTGACGACTAGCAAGGGTTTTTTTATCATTTACCCAGCAACTACTTCTACTCGACGATTGCGGCTATATACCCGGTCAGATTGTCCGCTTGCAGTTGGACGTTCCTCACCATAGCTTACAACTTCGATTTGTGATCGAGACGCGCCATTCACAATTAGGTAGTTCAATATGCTGTTGGCACGGCGTTCGCCAAGTGCAAGGTTGTACTCACGAGTACCGCGCTCATCCGCGTGGCCTTCCAAACGGATGCGCATGCTTGAATTAGACGCTAAGTTGCGAGCGTGATAGGTCAATGTTTCGCGGTCAGCCGCGTTAAACTCTGCAACGTCAAAATCAAAATAAAAGACGGTTTGGCGCAGAGCATTTTCTTGTCTAATCTCTTCTTGCGTTAACTGCCCGCTGTTACCGGCAGCGGAAGTTGTTGCAGCAGAAGAAGCCGAACTGCCCCCCATCGCGGTGCTTTCGTCTTCCATGTCATCGGTGTCGCTGGTTGAGCCACATGCCGCCAAAACGAAAAGTGAAATGGCCATTAAACTGACTTTACTAAATTGATTTAGTTGTTTGCTCACTCGTTAGTCCTCCAAAGACCTTGTATCGTAGTTTGATTACCATGATTTAAGTATTTAATAACTTTTAACCACTAAACGCTGTTAGAAACGCCTACTTAGCAGGGTTTAGTTCAAAAATGGAGACCATGACGGTTCCCTCACGTCACCTTGCGTGGATGGTAAACGGAACTTCACCCGACCGTCAATGGATACGGCGTCTAGGACCCCTTTGCCATCAAATTTAGTGCCATATATGATCATGCTACCGTTTGGTGCCAAGCTCGGGGATTCGTCTAAGGATGTACTCGTTAAAGTAATTACCCGCAGGGTTTCTATATTGAGGATCGCAATTTGATAGGTCGGGTCCTGCCTGGTCTCGCGCCTCACGTGGACTAAGTTAGTTCCATCAGGCAAAAAGGCCGCCTTAGCGCATTGAAAACAGTCATACGTCAACCTTTCCACGGCGTAAGAACTGGCACCTATCTCCATTTGATATATCTGCGGCTGGCCGGTTCTGTCAGACATAAACACCAAGGACCCTCCGTCCGGCGTCCAACTAGGCTCGGTATCAATTGCTGGATGCTCTGTCACCCTAAGCAGCTGATTATTGTTTAAATCTTGTACGTAGATGTCCGGGCTTCCATCTTTGGACAGCACCATCGCCAGTTTAGTGCCATCTGGCGACCAAACAGGTGAACTATTAATATTGGGATAGTTAGTGATTTGGCGCCGCTGACCAGTCGCGATATTTTGAATATAGATGCGCGGCAGATCTGTTTCAAAAGAAACATAGGCAATATCTTGCCCGTTAGGCGACCAACTGGGGGACATTATTGGCTCTTCAGACTCAAGCAATATCTGAGAGCGCTGACCATCGTAGTCTGCTTTCTCTAATCGAAAGTTAGTCAACTCCGGTGAAATATAATCTGACACAATATACAAAATCTCTGTCGTAAAAGCTCCTCGAATCCCGGTGACTTTCTCAAATACAACATTGCTTATTTCGTGTGCAATATCACGCAGCTGCGTCACGTTGCCCGTTAGCACCTCGCCCGCCAGTTTAAGCTCGCGATTAACATCAAAGAATTCATACTGCACCTCAACCAATGAACTGCCAGGTGATCTGCTAATCTTGCCAACTAATAGATAATCCTGTGCTAGCACCCGCCAGTCACGGTAAAAAACTTCGTTCTCTTGATCAGGCAAGCCAAGCATATTATTACGACCCAATGCCCGAAACTCTCCCACCTGCTCTAAATCATTAATGACTATTTGGCTGATGTCTTCACTTAAAACACCTGAGCCATCAAACGAAAAAGGTACAATCGCTACTGGGATAGGATTGTCGACACCTTGGGTAATAACAATATTTAAGGCGGCAAAACTGCTTAAGTGCGGCAGCAATACCAGCAAGGTTAAGATTATCTTAGGTAGTTTCAATTCAATAAATCCTCTGGCTGAAAGGTTAACGAGAATGATCGGAAATTATCGTTAAATATTCTAATTGGTAGGCTTTGCAGCTCCGCAAACGGAGCAGCTCTGAATGCCGCTGTTTCAGCAGCTCGATCAAATGCTGGGTCATTACTGGACTGGCTAATAGTGACGTCTATCACTTCTCCCGTTGGCAGCATCGATATTTGTAAAATTGTACGCATGCCATTTCTAGCGCTTGGCGGTCTCGACCAGTTCTCTTGAACCACCTGCTGAATAAATCCCATCGCGCTTTGAATTAACTCAAACTCAGTTCTGGCCGCATTGGCGGCTGCTTCTGAGGCGCGCTCTGATTCGCGTGCCTGCTGCTCAGATCTTTCCCGTGCTTCTTGCTGACGCTGCCGGTCTGCGGCTGCGTCCTCTAGTTGCTGCTGCTCTTGCTCCCGCTCACGGCGTTGCTGCTGAGCTAATTGCCGCTCTACTTCTTCCCTATCTCGCAAAGCGCTCTGTTGCTTTGCCAACTCTTGCGCATCAGCTTTCGCCTTAGCGGCCTCTTGTTCTTGCCTGCGCTGCTGCGCGGCCGCATCAGCTTCTCTTTCCTTGCGGGCGTCATCTTGTTGTCGCTCAAACCGCTGCTGCTCTACCCGCTCGAGGCGACGACGTTCAATATTCTTTTGATTAATAACTTGTGGATTTTCGTCAATAAACAGCGACTTAATAACGCTCGGCTGAATAAACTCGATAGTCTCCACGTTGTTATCTGCCTGCAGGTACAGCAAAGACACAAGTAAGGTGATGTGTATACCCACGGCAACGGCAACCGAAAGCGGGTAGCCGTTATAGATGACTATGTTGTTGAATGCGCTGCTCATTGCATCAATTTGCAGCTAAAAAACTGCAAACCCTCATAAACTACTAATGGGTTCGGTTATAAAATTGGGGTTGTCTACGCCAGCCTGCTGAAGAGTGGTAATCAGTGCAATCATTGTTCCCCAATCGGCGTCTCTATCGCCTTCGATTAAAACTTGAATATCCGGATTTGCACCGAGGACTTTGCTAACTTGATCGCCTAGCGCAGACAACTCCACACTCGTCCTGTCTTCACCTGTCGCGCCAAGACTGAGAAAGTAGCTGCCGTCAGATTTAATTGAAACCACCAGCGTCTCTAAATTTTCGTCAACAGCGATCGGCTCATTATTCGCCTGAGGCAAATCCACTTCGATACCTTGGTTTAGCATTGGCGCTGTCACCATGAAAACAATGAGTAGCACCAACATAACATCTATGTAGGGGACTACGTTGATGTCTGCCATCGGTTTGCGTTTTTTGCGAACTAGAATTTCCATTTAAGCCTTTTGAAATTTAGTTACTGTGAATCTGGCGATGTAAGATGCTCGAAAACTCATCCGAGAACGTAATATAGCTGCCAGTTATACTATCCACATCAGAGGTATAGCGGTTAAATGCGACCACCGCTGGAATAGCAGCAAACAGACCTAAGCCTGTTGCGATTAGTGCTTCTGCAATATTTGGTGCAACGACTTGAAGAGTCGCTTGCGCCTGATTTGCAAGCCCAATAAATGCGTTCATGATGCCTATCACCGTGCCCAAAAGTCCGATATAAGGGCTCACAGAACCTACTGTCGCCAGGAACGAAAGATGCTTTTCAAGCTTTTCCTCTTCACGCGAATAAGCAACACGCATTGCCCTTTGTGCGCCTTCCATTACAGCTTCTTTATCCGCTGTGCCTTGCTGACGTAGGCGCATAAATTCTTTAAAGCCCGCGCGAAAGATATTTTCCATTCCCACAACCGGGATATCTTCCTTCTGCATTTGGCTGCCTTCCTTGTAAAGCTGGCTTAAATCTATCCCAGACCAAAACCGTCTCTCGAAAGCGGTCACACTTTTACGCGCCGCTGACAAAACCAACCAGCGCTGCACAATCATTACCCAAGAAACAATAGAAAGTAGCAGCAAGATCAGCATGACCAGCTGCACTACTATACTAGCCCCCAGAACTAGTTGAAGAGGACTCAGCTCATTCACAATTTTTCTCCAATTTTGTTGAAAACATTACCGACAAATCCGTTAACTATGACAGCAATAAGCCGCAGGAAATCCGCCGTTTCAAATGATTAGTTCGGCCAATTCCTGAAATAGTTTTGTTAAAAACCATTAAAGAGTCTAAATGTAACTCTGTAAGGATGAATGGGGGCCGTTATCAGGTTAATAGTGGCGACAATGTGTCTTTGTGACGCTTGGCTAGCCAAGGTTATCAGCAAGGGCGCATCCTCGAATGGTTAAGCAGACAACTTAGCCTGAGATTGAACAATAGTTTTTCTGGAAGATTTACTCGGAATTTTGAGAAAACAGTTCAGCAACCGCTTTTGATGGCTTAATACCAAAATGGCGATAGCCGAATTGGGTCACTACCCTGCCCCGGGGCGTACGCATAATAAAGCCTTGCTGTATCAGGTAAGGCTCAAGAACATCTTCGATGGTATCGCGCTCCTCACTAATAGCCGCAGCAATACTTTCAATTCCTACAGGCCCACCATCAAATTTCTCGATCATTGTCATCAGTAACCTGCGGTCCATGTGATCGAAGCCATTTTTATCAATACCTAACATATCTAACGCTCGGCTCGCAGTATCCAAATTGACCGCCCCATCAGCTTTCACCTCTGAATAGTCCCGTACTCGACGCAACAGACGATTCGCGATTCGAGGGGTCCCCCGGGAACGCTTAGCAATCTCAACAGCCCCTTCTCCGTCCATGGGAGTTCCCATAATCGATGCTGAACGACTCACGATGCTCGCTAACTCTTCCACCGTGTAAAATTCTAAGCGCTGAATAATTCCGAAACGATCGCGTAAAGGGGATGTTAACAAACCCGCTCTGGTGGTCGCACCAACCAATGTAAAGGGCGGCAAATCTAATTTAATCGACCGAGCTGCAGGGCCCTCACCAATCATCAAATCCAATTGAAAGTCTTCCATTGCTGGATACAATATCTCTTCAATAGCAGGACTCATACGGTGTATTTCATCGATAAACAAAACATCGCCTGATTCCAAGTTCGTCAGCATCGCTGCCAAATCACCCGCTTTCTCTAAAACCGGGCCCGACGTGGTTTTTATTGAAACATTTAATTCATTAGCAATGATGTAAGCGAGTGTGGTTTTTCCCAAACCGGGGGGGCCAAACACTAAGGTATGATCAAGCGGCTCGTTGCGATTTCGAGCAGCACTGATGAAAATTTCCATTTGCTCCTTTACTACACTTTGGCCCACGTAGTCTCTTAGAACTAGTGGCCGTATAGCTCGATCGAGAGAGTCTTCTACCGGGGCTGAGCTTGCTGAAATAAGTCTATCTTCGTCCATTGTTAAGCCATGCTCTTAAGCGCGAGACGGATGAGTGCCTCGCTATCTTCAATTTCTGGATGCTCCTTCATGACGACCGCAATTGAACGTGCCGCCTGAGGAGGTTTATAACCTAAACTTATCAAAGCTGTTTCAGCGTCTCTACTAACAGATGACGTCAATAGCATGCCGCCAGTGACCGCCACGCTAGTATCACCCCATTCATCGAGCCGATCGCGCATCTCAATGATCAGTCTCTCTGCTGTTTTTTTACCAATGCCCGGCATCTTAATCATTGCACTCACATCATTGCCACGAACAGTCTGTACAAATTCATCGGCTTGCATACCAGATAGAATCCCTAATGCCATTTTGGGGCCGACACCGTTAACTTTAATAAGAGAGCGAAACATAGATTTAGACTTCAAATCATGAAACCCATAAAGCAACTGAGCGTCTTCGCGCACAACAAAATGAGTGTGCAGTAACACCTCACGGCCTACATCTGGTAATTCGTAAAGCGTACTCATTGGAACTTGAACTTCATAACCTACACCACCAACCTCGAGTAAAACCTCCGGTGGGTTTTTAGCAAGCAGTTTACCTCGCAGCTGTCCTATCAATTTTATTCCTTCATGTCTGTATTGTTTGTTTGTTTATCTAGCATTCGTTTTATGGCGCTACTTTTATACATTCACCGATAAAGCTCTAACTAACCGCGCAGTCGTTTGCGACTGAAAGATTTTGCGCCTGCTAGGCGAATCAAGCTAGCCGATGTATTGGCATGACATATAGCGACCGCAAGCGCATCTGCGGCATCCTCGGCGATTTTATCATTTATTCGTAGTAGCACTCTTACCATGTGTTGCACCTGCGTTTTGTCAGCTGCGCCAGACCCGACGACAGCCTGCTTCACCTTTCTTGCCGAGTATTCATCGACGGGTAAGTCATGAGATAAGCATGCAACCATAGCACTGCCACGGGCCTGCCCTAACTTAAGCGCTGACTGCGCATTTTTTCCCATAAACACCTCCTCAACCGCAGCCTGCTGTGGCGAGAATTCTTCAATCACTTCGCAAACGCCGTAAAAAATAATCTTAAGTCGATCTGGCAGTAGTTTGGTTTCGGTCTTTATACAGCCGCAGCCAACGAATTCAAATTTGTTGCCTACAACATTGATGAGACCATACCCTGTCACTCTCGAGCCTGGGTCAATACCCAGAATAATGGCCATGGTGATTTCCTGATTTCGTGCCCCTCGCTTACTACATAGAGAATATAAGCGGGAAGGCTTGTAAGTAGAAAGACTAAAAACACGTAGGCTATAAGCTGTGCAACCTGCGCCAAGTGAATTAAAGTTGGCTCGCTATCTCATCCGAAATTTGGGCATTCGAATAGACACTTTGAACATCGTCCAAATCTTCCATATGGTCTATTAGCTTAAGCAGCGTTTGCGCACCCCTTAAATCCAACTCGGCATCGGTGGACGCGAGCATCGTCATCTCCGCCGAACTAGGCTCGATCTCGATAGCTTTATAAGCATCTTGAACCGCCCAGAAAGTCTCCAGTGTAGTCATAACATCAATACTGGAATCTTCGTTTGTGACAATGTCATGGGCCCCAGAATCAAGCCCAATCTCCATGACACGCTCTTCATCGCTGCCGATTGGAAAACTAATAATGCCTGTTTTTTCGAACAAATAGGCAACTGACCCATTAGTGCCTAAGCTGCCTCCATATTTACTGAACGCATGCCTAACCTCGGCAACTGTTCTGTTCTTGTTATCGGTCAAAGTCTCAACAAGTACAGCCACCCCGCCTGGACCGTAGCCTTCATAAAGAAGCTCTTCCAAGTTTTCGTTTTCAGCAGTACCAGCGCCTCTGGCGACCGCACGATCTATTGTATCGCGGGTCATATTGGCGCCCAGAGCCTTATCCACCACCGCTCGCAAGCGCGGATTGTCGTCTGGATTTGCACCGCCCACCTTTGCCGCCACTGTCAGTTCACGAATTATTTTCGTAAAAACCTTGCCGCGCTTCGCGTCTTGGCCTGCTTTGCGGTGTTTGATATTGGCCCACTTACTGTGACCCGCCATAACAGATTCCTTATCTTTTGGCTGAGCCAGCCTTAAACTTTACTTTTTTCTTGTTCGCGCAAACGAATGTGAAGCTCTTTTAACTGTTTGGCTGACACTGGCCCGGGGGCATCGGTTAATGGACATGCTGCAGACTGCGTTTTAGGAAACGCAATGACATCTCTTATTGATGAAGCGCCTGTCATCAACATCATCAATCTATCCAAGCCAAACGCTATACCGCCATGGGGTGGACAGCCATAGGAGAGCGCTTCTAGTAAAAAGCCGAACTTCTCGGTTGCTTCCTCTTCCCCTATACCCAAAACTTTAAAGACTGATTGCTGCATGTCAGGTTTATTGATACGAATGGATCCGCCGCCTAACTCAGTACCATTGAGGACCATATCGTATGCTCTAGAAAGAGCCTCTTTAGGATTAGCCTGCAGTTCATCGGCATCACATGCCGGCGCAGTAAACGGGTGATGCAAGGAGGTTAAACCACCATCACTTGTAGATTCGAACATTGGGAAGTCAATAACCCACAGTGGTGCCCAGCCCTCGCGGACCTGACCTAAGTCCCCAGCAACTTTTATTCGCAGCGCGCCAATAGCTTCGTTAACTATCTTTTCTTTATCCGCACCAAAGAAAATGATGTCACCTGTTTGCGCACCCAGCTTGGCCATCAAAGCCATAACCGTAGCCTCAGGCATGAACTTGATAATTGGCGACTGCAACCCTTCGACACCCGCTGCAATATCATTGACCTTAATCCATGCCAAACCCTTGGCGCCGTAAATGCCGACAAAGTCAGTATACGAATCGATCACTTTACGACTGATTGCGGCACCTTTAGGTACTCTTAATGCTACAACTCTGCTTTCAGGATCCTTCGCCGGACCGCTGAAGACCTTAAAGTCGACGTCCTGCATAAGATCGGCGATGTCCACTAACTCCAGATCAATACGCAGATCTGGTTTGTCCGAGCCGTATCGACGCATAGCTTCTGCATAAGTAATACTGGGAAATGTGCCTAAGTCCACGTCCATATGACTCTTAAATATATGGTGTATTAGCGCTTCCATTTTCGACATGATTTGTTCTTCGTCCATAAACGATGTTTCAACATCGATCTGAGTGAACTCAGGCTGTCGGTCGGCACGTAAGTCTTCGTCTCTGAAGCATTTCGCTATTTGATAATATCTATCCATTCCTGCCGCCATGAGGATTTGCTTAAACAGCTGCGGAGACTGCGGCAATGCGAAAAACCGATTAGGGTGAGTTCTACTCGGTACTAGATAGTCTCTCGCGCCTTCGGGCGTTGCTTTAGTGAGTAACGGTGTTTCAATATCTAAAAAACCATTCTCATCTAAAAAATTTCTAACAGTGTTGGTAACTTTTGAACGAAAGCGCAAACGCTCAGCCATTTCTGGGCGACGTAAATCTATATAGCGATAGTGAAGCCTGGTTTCTTCACCGACTTCCACGTGCTCATCCAATTGGATTGGCGGCGTCTTAGACGCATTAAGAACGACCAACCCTTTGCCGAGCACCTCAATTTGACCGGTGGCCATATCGGCGTTTCCAGTGCCCTCTGGGCGGAGCCTGACCCTGCCTTTAATTTGAATTACATATTCACTTCTGACGCTTTCAGCAAGCGCAAAACTTTCAACGGTATCCGGATCAAAAACGACCTGAGTTATACCTTCTCGGTCTCTCACATCTAAGAAAATCACGCCACCGTGGTCGCGACGTCGATGAACCCAGCCACACAGTGACACCTCTTTATCTACATGAGACTCGTTTAATTCACCACAATAATGGCTGCGCATAGTTAGGACCCTTATCTATATTCATTAGTAAAGCCGGCATTGGCTTCTTTTTTATTCATGCAAGCTAGCCGGAGCTTGGCTTTGACGGTGTGGTTTTCGTTTTTGTTTCTGCTTTGGCTTTAGTGCTATCTGACTTCGCCTGAGAATCTTTACTAGGATGACTGCTAGCGGTTGATTTCTGACCAGAATCGGATTCAGCGAGCTGCTTTTTGTTGCCTGTTTTAAAATCTGTCTCATACCAACCGCCACCTTTCAGTCGGAAGCTGGCAGCAGAAACCAGTTTCTTTAGCGCTGGTTTATGGCATTCGGGACAATCCACTCGCGGTGCATCGCTCATTTTTTGCAATGCTTCTAATCTGGCATCGCAACTAGTACATTGATATTCGTAGATCGGCATAGGCTGACTAATAAGCTCCAAAGTAAAAAGATTAAAAACAAAACAGATAAGACTTAACCAACCTCATATATCACGGCTGTATTTCTAACCGCAGCTCTAGAGCTGACTTCTCGGGCTGATTTCTAGGCCTGAACTCCAAATCTGAATTCTTCGTTAAAGCCCTAGCATGTGATTCAAAATCGAAATTTAACGCTCCAATTTAAAATTATACCCACGGCAAATATTCGCCAAAACCGGAAAAGCCGCACATTATACCTTATATGGATTTTTACTCGCACCCCTTAACACATAATGATTTAAGAAGATTTTTACCTGTCAGCGTCATTTATCAGCTGTTTATAAGTACATCGCTGCTCCTAAACAGCACAAACTAGACAGCCTAGAAGTTCAAAAAGAGGGTCATGGGTTCAAAGAAGGTCACTCACAAGTGCTATGAAGAGGCTCGTCAGCAGAAATACAAAACTAATAACCCCCTAAAAAACCCCAGTACCTAGTCGGCTGATTCATGGCTGGGCAATTGCCTCTTAAAAATCTCCAACCGATTCCTCAAGCGACAGCAGCAAAAGGCAACTCTTGTAAGCTCGCCCATTCAACAAAATTAACTCTTGCACGTTACTTTTTCACATGCTTTTTAGGTTAACTAGATGCCCTACTTAAGTGATACGAAATGCTACACCGTAAAGTATAAATAGACTTATTTTTGCGAGATAAAACCAAAAAACACTTTCTTCACTATAGTACTTGATAGGTCATGTTCAATGCTTTATAAATACACCCCTTGAAAGAACATGAATAATTATATAAATACCGTTTCTTTCCTGACTTGCAAATGCATGTTTGCTCCGTCAAATAGATCTTCTAACCATAACTGAAACACAATAAAGAGATTGCGCATGGCTGTTAAGAAACCAACTCGCAAAGTTGCAGTAAAGAAAGCTGTACCTGTTGCTGTACGTAAAACCCCTGCTATTCAGAAGAAGTACACAAAAACTGAGATCTTAAATGAGATCACAGAAAACACTTCTATAAGCAAGAAAGAAGTATCTGCAGTGCTAGATGAGCTAGGCATTATTATAGAGCGCCATATTAAGAAGCGTGCTGTTGGCGAATTTACATTGCCTGGCTTGTTGAAAATCAAATCAGTAGTGCGACCTGCTCGTCCTGCTCGCAAGAATGTTCCAAACCCATTCAAGCCTGGTGAGTTAATGGACATTCCTCGCAAGCCCGCGACAACTCGGGTAAAAGTATTGCCTTTGAAGAAGCTTAAAGAATTCGCACTCTAGGTCGTACTCTAAGTCGCGTCGTAATTCGCACCCTAATATAGGTGACTTCAAGTTAAGCTTGACGAAAGGCAGCCCTAGGCTGCCTTTCTTTTATCGGGAAATATAATGCGAGCCAGCCAGTTTTTATTAGCCACTGTCAAAGAAACTCCATCGGATGCTGAAATAACAAGCCATCAACTTATGTTGCGTGCTGGAGTAATTCGCAAATTAGCCAGCGGATTGTACACATGGCTACCCCTAGGTCTTAGGGTATTACAAAAGGTTAGCCAAATTATCAGAGAAGAAATGAATAAATCTGGCGCGATGGAAGTTTCCATGCCGGTAGTTCAGCCTGCAGAGCTTTGGCAAGAATCTGGGCGCTGGGAAACTATGGGGGATGAACTTCTTCGAATTAAAGACCGCCACCATAGAGATTTCTGCCTTGGCCCTACCCATGAAGAAGTCATCACAGACCTAGTCCGAAATGAGTACAGTAGCTATCGCCAGCTGCCTGCTAATCTGTATCAAATTCAAACTAAATTCCGTGATGAGAGACGCCCGCGCTTCGGTGTGATGCGTGCGCGCGAATTCATTATGAAAGACGCCTATTCCTTTCATGCCAGTCAAGAATCGTTGGATGATACTTATGCAGCAATGCATCAAACCTATTGCAATATTTTCACTCGTCTAGGCTTGGATTTTCGGCCAGTGATAGCAGACTCAGGAAACATTGGCGGCAGCACCTCCCATGAATTCCACGTGCTGGCTGACTCTGGCGAAGACGAAATTGTATTTAGCTCCAGCGGAGACTATGCCGCTAACATTGAAATGGCTGAAGGTATTCCCAGTGCGGCAGCCACCTCTAAAGAAAGTCATCCAGCTGAAATAGTAGAGACAGGCAGCGCTGGCTCAATTGAAGATGTTGCAAGCCTGTTAGGGGTAGCGACAAACACCTTGGTTAAGACTCTTATCGTGCATGGGGCCAACAGCGAAGGCGAGAAAACTGATCAGCTTGTTGCCCTGCTATTAAGGGGTGATCAGGAACTAAACGAGGTGAAAGCCGGAAAATTGAGTCAACTTTACTCACCTATTACCTTCGCTGACGATGACCTGATTAAAGCAACACTAAACTGTCCGCCCGGCTGCATTGGTCCAGTTGACCTGCCTATTCCTGCTATTGCCGACAAATCTGTTGTCCAATTGAGCAACTTTGTCTGCGGCGCAAACCAGCCCGGCAAACATATAAGCTCCGCCAATTGGGGAGACTCAATAAAATTTGATTCAGTAGCCGACATAAGAAAAGTTAAAGAAGGCGATGCAAGCCCAGATGGAAATGGGACCTTAGCAATTAAACGCGGTATTGAGGTCGGCCATATTTTTCAATTGGGCACAAAATACAGCGAATCTTTGAAGGCGACGGTGCTTAATGAGAATGGCAAAGCTGTGGCGTTAGCCATGGGATGCTATGGGATCGGGGTTACCCGAGTGGTAGCTGCCTGCATAGAACAAAACAATGATGAGCGGGGCATTATCTGGCCAGAAAACATAGCCCCGTTTCAGCTTATTATCACCCAGATAGATGCTCATAAATCAGAGCAAGTGGTTGAACTAAGCGAAATGCTTTATCAGAAAGCACAATCTCTTGGCATTGAAGTACTGCTTGATGATCGAGACAAGAAAACCAGCCCTGGCGTTAAATTTGCAGATTCTGAATTAATTGGCATCCCCCATCGCCTCGTTGTTTCTTCACGCACACTCGGCGATGGCGTTATCGAACATCTCGACCGCCGTAGTGGCGAGAAATCTATGATTGATAAAGACTTAAGCTTGGAATTTTTAAGCAAAATATTCGGTTAGACTTGAGCCGTTAATGGTTAATTGTGAAACCTGTCAGATTTTCAACCGGGCAGATTTCACAGTCAACCTTATCGACTCGGGCTAAACGCGGGCCCTGTTGCAGCCATTGCTGCATAGCGGCAATGGCTGACTCTTCGCCAACAATTAAAAACGCCACTGTTCCAGCTTTGGTATTACAAACCCAACCAGCAAGCCCAAGCATATCCGCCTGAACTTTAGTGTTTTTCCGAAAAAACACGCCTTGAACCTTGCCAGTGACCTCACCTTTTATAGCCAGCATTAAGTTATTCCATCCTTTCGTCGTTAGTTGGGCATTGTGTACCTAATTGAGCAGGCGCTCGAATAAGCAGTCTCTTAGTTAAGCGAGTCTTGTTTATCCCCACCAACGATATACCGTATAATGACGACTTATCCAAGCTAGCTGAATCTCATGGCCTTGCAATTCAAGCAAATTAACGAAAAATTCGAGCAATTGCAGAATTTGGCAAAGGATTTTCTGTGGCAGCCAAATATCTCAGCCCTGCCGTTTTGGGAGCGTAGTTGTGTTCGGTGCAGCCAAATCACCGTGGCCGTGATTCGAGACCTTCTGCAAGGCCAGCTATCACTTAGAGCCATGAGTTTAGTTTTCACCACGCTAATTGGCTTCTTTCCCCTGCTGGCGTTGACGTTTTCTATTTTGAAGAGCTTCGGTGTTCACAACGCGATGGAACCTACTCTCCTCACATTGCTTGAGCCTTTAGGAGATCGCCAGGTAGAAGTTACCGGACAAATACTAGGTTATGTTGATGCCATGCAGGTAGAGTTGATAGGCATAACAAGTATGGGACTGCTGCTTTACATAGTGCTCAATATGATGCGAAAGATTGAACTTTCGTTTAATTACATTTGGACTGTTAAACATGCTCGTTCTTGGGCTAGCAGGGTCAGTGAGTACCTGTTTGCTGTGATCGTAAGCCCTATACTGCTTTTCATATCGATCAGTATCACTTCTTTTGTTAGTACAAATTATTTTCAGAGTTTTCTGGAAGGCTTGACCTATGGCGGGCTGATCATTCAACCGGTCGCCTTTGTCGCCCCCATCCTACTCATGTCATTGGCTTTTGCCTTTGTTTACAGTTTTTTGCCCAATACCAAAGTGCAGTTTGGCTCGGCGTTCATTGGTGGTTTTATTACAACCGTTATATGGAAATTAATGGGTACGGTGTTTCAAGGATTGTTTGCTACCTCAGCGAGGGAACAACTTTATCTCGCCTTTGCCACCGCGATTATTGTGTTGGTTTTTACCTATATCGGATGGCTGGTAGCGCTAGTAGGAAGCAGCATAGCGTTCTACCACCAGTACCCAGGCAAGGCGCGTAACGGTAGGGAAGAAACCGCCCTTAGCCTGCTACAGCAAGAGGAGGTTAGCCTCGCTGTCGCTGCAATGATTATTAGGCGTTTTCAAAACGGGGAAGAGCCCTTAAGTGAATACGAAATCAGCCTCTCCCTAGATAGCAATTCATCCCTACTAGAGCCTGCTCTGAACAACCTAACAGCCATAAACCTCATTACGCCAACCAGTGATGATCCCCCCCGCTTTGTGCCAACAAGAGCGGTAAGCGATTGCAGCATAGTAGAAATTTGGTTAGCCCTGCGCAGGATCAATAGTGAAAGCCATTGCTATAGTAACGATTCTGAAGACATGCAACGAATAAAACGCTTCCAATCAGAGTTAAACTCAACGGTTGAAAGCACGTTAGGCAATGAAAAGTTTTATTAAACACAGTACCCGTAGCCACCTTTACAAAGGTGATTTTAGCGACTCAGAAAGTCGGCGAGGCTTGAATTGACTAGACAGCTGGTTTTCAAACAATAATGAGTTTTCGCTAAAATTGTTTCTTATCCATTAATACGCAGTAGACTTGAAAACACTATGACTAATTTATTAAAGTTCTACCACAATCCCGATTGCTCCAAATCAAGAGCGGCGCTGGCATTACTCGAAGAAAATGATATTCAATTCGAGACTGTCTACTACCTTGATCACCCGCCAAACAAAGATGAAATCCGAGCATTAGCCGCTAAAATCGGAATTCCAGTCAGAAAACTGCTTAGAAAAAGTGAAGCGACTTATGAGAAATTCGAACTAGACGACATGGAACTAAGCGAAGAAATCGTCTTAGACATTGTTAGCGAGCACCCTATTTTGATTGAAAGACCAATTCTGGTTAAAGGAGATAAAGCGGTAATTGGTAGGCCACCAGAAGCCATACTTGAACTCGCTCGAGAAACCATAGAATGATTGAACTCCCCTACGTTTTAGTACTGTATTACAGCCGCACTGGCGCAACTGAAAAAATGGCTCAGCTGATTGGCCGAGGCATCGAACAGGTCAGCGGCATCGAGGCGCGACTGCGCACAGTGCCGAATGTTTCCGCCACCAGTGAGGCAACTGAGCCATCGATACCAAGCAGTGGGGCTGTGTTTTGCAGCGAGGATGACCTACGCCACTGCGCAGGCCTAATCCTAGGCAGCCCAACCCGCTTTGGCAATATGGCTGGCGCTATGAAGTCCTATATCGATTCTACTGGGGCTCTGTGGGCATCAGGCTCACTGATTGACAAACCTTGCGCTGTGTTCACCTCTACGTCCTCTCTACATGGCGGTCAGGAATCGACGCTGCTCAGCATGGCATTGCCATTGCTCCATCACGGCATGATATTTTGCGGACTGCCATATTCTGAAGCCGCTCTTAACACCACAACAAGCGGCGGCACGCCATACGGGGCAAGTCACGTGGCTGGCGCAAATAGTGATGCCGAAATAAGCGCTGCAGAAAGTGAACTTTGCCAGGCCCTGGGCAAGCGAATCGCTCGACTCGCTCTGTCTTTAAATACAAATCAGAACTAAGCTGCTTAACTAAACGTAATTAAACGTAATCACACCGACATAGACTTAAACAGGCAGTTGAATATGCAACAGAGGCAGGCTAGCACCATCATTGAACTCCCAAGACCCATTGCCAGAGCAAGGCTTGCGGTTTTGATTTCCTATGGCGCTCTCATTCTTTATTTTGGGGCTTTAAGCGTGCTCTCCTTTGAGACGCTGAACTTTGCTATGCCAGTGGTTTGGCTGATTCAAGTACTGCCTTTGTTAATCTTTGCTCGCAGCCTATACCATACTCATCTTCGAACTTATGGCTGGCTTTGCTTTGTTGTGTTGCTTTATTTTTTACACGCGGTACTGGTTGCTTTTGATCCAAGCCGGCGTTTCTTAGGGATAATAGAGGTCACAATATGTTCAATTATGTTTGTGGCCTTAGTGATATTCATCCGCGGCTACAAGGCTCACTTTAAAGTAAATATGTAAGCTGTAGTTCTTAATTGGGGGCTATTGATTAGCGATCGTCGGCGCAGCGCCGCCAGATCAGCCTCACTGAGCCCAAACCCAAAACCACTCACCAGTTTAAAGCAGATTTTACTAGAGGAACTGTTAGCCTTCGCTGCTGGACTAAGGACGTTGTATCCAGCGTGTCTAAGACCTTCATTAAATCGTCGAAACCGCGCCCAGCTCGGACTATTATATAGTCTGCTACCGCATCAGATAGCTCGAAGCCCCGTTGTTTCGCTCGGTGCTGCAGTGCCTGTTTCTTGTCTGTGTCATCCAAGTTAATCAAATTAAAAACCAGCATTGATTGCAGTCGTGACTGCAAGTCACGCAAGTTTAGATTCAAATCTTTTGCTGAAGCACCGGATGATATTATCAACGCAGTACCGCTTTCTTTAAGCTGATTAAACAGATTGAACAAGGCTTGCTCCCAAGCAGGCTGACCGGCTACGCAGTGCAAATCGTCGATGCAAACAACGGACAATAAGTCGCAGCCTTGGAATATTTCGGGCGCAAGCGCATTTGAATCTTTAAGTGACACATACAATGCTGTGTTATTTTCTAGTTCTGCGTTATGGCAAACAGCCTGCAAAAGATGACTCTTTCCTGCAAACGCTGGCCCCCAAAGATAAACGAAGTTGTCTCTAATAGAGGACGTTAAAGACGAAAGACGGTCAATTATTTGTTGATTGCCCGTACCCGAAAAATAATTTTCAAATCGGGCCTCGTCATTTAGTTCTACAGCTAAGGTCAGCTGACTTGGAGTAAGCATTACAAATCCTTACCGAGTCCAGCGATAGTGAAGCTGCAATTGATTCTCTAAGCTTATGCTTTGAATAGGCAATAAATCTCTATCTAGGGCTATCAATTCAGCTAACTGGTTAGGATTACCCAATAAACTCAAGCGTAAATCAAGCCGCTCACCGTCAAGAGCAACTGTTGTAGCGCTCTCAACAAGTCCCAAGGCGTTAACATAGGTCATCAAAGACGAGTAAGCCTGCAGGGTTCCAACACCATCAACTCTTAATTGGACAATTTCAAAATCACTTGTTTCCGGCACGATAGCGAAATAGCTCGCAAGCTGCGTTGTTATCTTATCCAGGGGAGCGCTGAGGTAAGGCATCAATTCTTTGTCATACCCATCAAACCTCAGAGTCTGATCTTGAAAAATGAATTGCCAGACCCCTACCAAATCGCCACCTGCCGTAAAATGTAATCTGCCGGACATTATGCTGTCGGCGCCATAGCGCTCGCTTGCTTGCCTAACAACAGATTCATCCAAAGACCAAATAGTATCTTCGGTAACGTTGCGTCGATCTTCAAAATCGAGCACTGGAAAAATAATCGGTAGCCCACGTTCATCGGCAAAGTCTCTAATCAGCTTAACGATCTCAGGATTCGTTTCAGAACTTAGCAATGACCTGTCGCCAACTTCATCTTGCAATGCCATCCAAACCAACACACTTGGCCTATTGCTATCCCAAACTGGTATTTTAGCGTCCAACAGCAATTCATTGATCAATGTGGCAGAGAAATCTACGTTGATAAAACGCTGCTCTGTTGGCGGCGCCGTAACAGCCTCAGCGGGTGCAGGAAAAACACCGGGTGTGCTAGCCACCTCAGCCGCGGTCAATTCCGAGATTTCTGCGGAAGCATCCAAATTTGCAGTGGTGCCCTGCACAGAGCTTGAGGCATCGTCTGCGCGCGCCTCGACGATCTCAGAGGGTATTGATTCGCCGGAAAACTTCACACGCTCCACATAGCTTTGGGCATTTCTCACAGCGTTGACTACCACCGGGTCTAGAAGCCAGCGTTGTTCTCCAGTTACTTTCACTATAACTGCTGCCAGAGCTTCACCAAAGGCACGGTTACGCTCGCTGTTACTTTCGTTAAGCACAGGCACTTTTTGACTGTAAAGGCCTGCCACTTGCAATGCCACGCTTGGCTGAGATGAGTATGTAGCTAACAGAAGGCATAGCAGACCCAGCAGCCAAGCAGAGCGACGCCAAACGGACCGAGCTACCATTGAATAGCTCAAAGCGCCGATATTATAAGAGGTGTAAGAACAATCAAGAGTCTTCATAACGTGAATAATACTGCAATATCGAGCCAAGGGGCTAATCATGTGGAATAACTATTACGATGAAACCATTTTTTCACTGACGTATGCAGCCCTTCTTGGTAAAATCTTGTACTAATCAGCTGCGAGCTCTGCTGTATCAGTTGCAAGCTCAGTTAAGTAAAGACAAGCAAAACAAGTAAAGGCGAAATATTAATGGCATCAGATGATAAGTTAAATCCATCCACAACTAATGAATCTCTAACTTATCGTGACGCAGGGGTAGATATCGACGCTGGCAATGCTTTGGTGGAGCGCATTAAACATGTAACAAAAGCCACTAATCGTCCGGAGGTACTGTCCGATCTTGGCGGCTTTGGCGCGCTTTGCGAAATCCCAAAAAAATACTCACAGCCGGTGCTAGTTTCAGCAACCGATGGTGTTGGTACTAAATTAAGGCTTGCCATGGAGCTCAACAAACACGACACCATAGGCATTGATTTAGTCGCCATGTGCGTCAATGACTTAATTGTCTGCGGTGCCGAACCGCTGTTTTTTCTTGACTACTATGCCACCGGCGGGCTCAATATTAGCACTGCCACCGCCGTGGTCACCGGCATAGGTGAAGGCTGCAAAATGGCTGGCTGCGCATTGATTGGCGGCGAGACCGCCGAAATGCCAGGCATGTACAACGGTGAAGATTATGATCTAGCCGGATTTTCTGTCGGTGTGGTCGAGAAAAAAAGCATCATCGACCAAAAGAAAGTCGCTGTCGGAAATACGCTTATTGGTGTTGCATCATCAGGCCCCCATTCCAACGGCTACTCCCTGATTCGCAAAATCATCGAGCGAAGCGGCGCCAAGTTAGATGACCGTTTTGGTGATAGCACCTTAGGGGAAACCTTACTGACCCCAACCAAAATATACGTTAAAGCAATCCAAGCGCTTCAAACTCAAGTATCAATCAACGGCATCGCCCATATTACTGGTGGCGGCATCACCGAAAACTTGCCGCGTGTTCTCCCAGATGACGCCCAAGCTCGAATTGATCTAAACAGCTGGCAGCGACCTGAAATTTTTGACTGGCTACAACGTCAAGGCAACGTTGAGGACAGCGAGATGCTCCGTACATTTAATTGCGGCCTCGGCATGATCCTTTGCGTAGCCGCACAAGATGCAGAGACAACCATAAGCATTTTAAGTAGTAATAATGAGAGCGCCAGCATCATTGGTGAAATTGTGACCAAGGCAGAAGGCGAACCCTCTGTCTCTTTCTGTTAAGTATTTACAGATATGAAACTTGATCCTTGTAAAGTTGTTGTTTTGATTTCTGGAAACGGCGGTAACCTACAAGCAATAGTAGATGCCTCTTCCACATCTAATTACGTTGTTGAGGCAGTAATCTCTAACAAAGTCGAAGCCTATGGTTTAACACGAGCAAAATCAGCAAATATTGAAACTCAAGTACTCGATCACAAGCAGTTTTCTTCTCGAATTGAGTTTGATCTTGCCCTTCGCAAACTTATTGACCTCTATAATCCAGACCTTCTTGTGCTTGCCGGTTTTATGCGAATTCTAAGCAATGATTTCGTTCAACACTACGCTGGTAGAACACTTAATATTCACCCCTCCTTGTTGCCAAAATTCCCTGGCATCAATACCCACCAGAGGGCAATTGAAGCCGGAGAATCCAAACATGGGGCATCGGTTCATTTTGTTACCGAAGAACTTGATGGCGGCCCCGTCATCGCTCATGCCAAAATTGATATTCTAGCAGCTGATTCAGCAATAGATTTAAAATCTCGAGTAGCATTGAAAGAGCACCACCTCTACCCATTTGTAGTTGATCTATTTTCTCGCGGCCGACTTAAAATGCACAACGGTAAAGCTGTTCTAGATTCAAAAATTTTATCCAGTACTGGACTCGACATCTCAGAAATAACACCATGAAAGGCTTCGCGATCAACCTACAGGCGCTGAGTCTTATTATTCTTATATTCGCGCTGATGATGACGGCAAGTTCTATGCTGTCGGCTCAAAGCTTAACAACATTTTCTAGTGAATATTCAGCCTCCGCCAACGGCATTAAAGCCAAAGCATTTAGATCGCTGAAGCGCCTAGATGACGGCGGCTATCAGTTCGAAAACACCCTAACTGCCGAATTCGCGGGGACCACGCTGGCCACCCTTATCGAGAGCAGCCAGTTCAAACTGGTTGGGCAGAGCATTATCCCTGCACGCTATCAATATTCCCTGACCGGAATCAGCGATGACTCTAAAGTAATTGCGTTTGACTGGCCGGCATTACTCGCTGTGAGCTCTGAGGCATTAAAGAGCTGGACTATTGAGCTCACCAATAATACTCAGGACCCTCTCAGCTACCAATTAGTATTGGCTCAATATTTGGCTAATCACACTGGCAGCCTTTTTGAGATTCCGATAATTGATGGCGCAGATGTTGAAATTCAACGATTTAAAATTATCGCAGAGGAGGTTTTGGACTCGGCTATAGGAAGACTCGACTGTGTTATTGTCGAGCGAATAAAAGATGACGATGACAAAAGAACTACCACTATTTGGTTCGCCAAAGACCATTCTTACTTGCTTGCTAAACTAAAACAGACAACCGCTGGCGGGCTAACCATCAGCCTAGAATTAGAATCTGCCGTAATCGGGGAACTAGCATTGTGACCGCAGACCATGCTGTTTTAGCAGGTCTATTGGCGAGGTTCACTTTAGTATTCAATAGCAGCACGGACTTTCGATTGATAAGCTATTTTGGCGGCGTTTCATTGCTGGGGGTTATTTACATTCTCTTTAAATCAACACAAGGCATTCGAAATAGACACCTTGCTATTTGCGTGACTTGCCTTTTGTCTATTCTCGATATTTCACTGGTCTACTATCGCTTCGGCAACCTCATCAGTACAAAACTACATCATTGTTTTCGCCGTTGTTCTTTGCTTTTTTCTTTTTGACAAACAATCAAACTTGCCTCGCCTAGGCGCAACAGTAACAGGCTTGTTAGCGCCGTATATAAGTTCTAATGGCCTCCTATTATTACCAATCCCATTTCTATGGACGCTAATTCGCCGATCAGGATTAGGTCAAAATCACGCGCTCTATTTGCTTCTCCTTGCTGCTGCGGCCATGGCTAGTTTCACTGTTTTTTTCTTTACATTTGATGCCCATAAAGAAAATTCCACAGTTATCTTCATCCTTGGTTACAATTGCCTAACTTCTGTTATCCAACTAATCAGCTCCTATCTAATTGTCTGGTCAGGCCACCTTCATTTCGCCCCTATAGCGTTGAGTGCCGGCATCGTGGTCAATCTCTATTTTTTAGTTTTAGTTTGGCTCCAGTATTGTCAAAAAAACAGAATGGGTTTTTACACCTACTTATTTTTATTGTTTTCTTTTTTCATCATCGCGCTGTTCCGAAATGAACTCGCTGACGGAGGTATCGCGGCACAGAAGCTGGTCGCTTCACGCTATCAGGTATGTTCACTCTTGATAAATGCATTGGCAGTTATTTTGTTTTTTGAGTTAGCACTCGATCGTCATTTCACTTTCAAGTATTTTAAACAAATTGTACTTTCGCTCTTCGCCTTGCCATACCCTTCTTCTCTTTACTATTTAACCAACCTGAACAATGAGAAGGATAAACTTGTTCAGGTTGTGATCGACCATCAAAATGGACAGGTTGACACTCTTCATTATGTTGACTAAGCTCGCGCGAGAAGGATTCTTAACGATGCAATTACTGCCGATATCTCCAAAATGCCAGATAGTTTTTAGGACATACTATAATTTTTGCCAACTACATGACTGAACAATTAAGTGAGAAAAGTCTGGCTAAGCTTCTCGCCCTAGGGATGGGGTTGTTGCTTTGTGTAAAATTATTTCTGGCCTCCTCACTCGACCTATACAGCGATGAAATTTTTTATTGGCTTGCCTCAACTCGCCCTGCAATTGCCTACAGCGACCTTCCTTTTATGACAGCCTTGCTCGTCGGGTTGGGCTCCCTGCTCGACTCTAGCAACACTTTGGCGGTTAGAAGTTTGTTTATACTCTTGGGGACCTGCATACCTCTTCTCATCTATTGGGTGGCGTTGCCAATCACTAATAAAAGACAAGCCCTTCTGTCTGCCCTACTTGCACTATGCATCCCTATGGGTGGTTTTATGGGATTGCTGGCCGTTCCCGACGTACCACTTGTTGTTTTCGGGCTGCTATCCATAGGTTCTTTTGAAAGAGCACTACGAACCGACCGCTTCATCTACTGGCTAGCAACTGGCATTACCGTAGCATTAGGCTTTAGCACTCATTATAGGTTCTTCTTATATCCGATTGCGGCCCTGGTGTTTCTAATTTTTTTCAAAGACGAGCATAAGCAATGGCGCAATCCCAGGTTTTGGTTTGCGGTTGGGGTTGCTGCAATAGGTCTCTTTCCAATCATTTGGTTTAATATCGAAAACCAACTCGCCAGCGCCAATTTCTATTTGGTTGACCGACACCCTTGGCAGTTTCATGCGTCAGGTCTGCTGCATATTTTTAAACAAGCGGGCATAGTGACCCCACCAATGTATTTGTTACTCGGCTTTGTGGCTTGGCAGTTGCTGCGTCATCAAAGGAGCGACCGCAATGCTGTTCTATTGGCCTGTTTTGCACTGTGTAACGGCACAGTGTATTTAGTGCTCGCACCATGGACTGACGCCAATAGTACGTCGCTACATTGGCCGCTTTCGGCCTACTTTCCATTACTTGTATTTGCCCCTCACACAATGGATGAATTGCGCGCTCTAATCGAAACTAAATACAGCACTAGAACCGCCCGCAATACCATTGCAGCAATACCCACCATAGGTTTTATAGGCACGCTTGTAGCGTTGACGAGCATAGGCTCCCAGGCATTCCAGCTGCCTTTAGAAGCAGTCACCGGTCCTGGGGTACTGTCCAACAAAATGGCTGGATGGACTGAATTTGCCACCTATTCATCTAAACTTATCGCTGAACAATTCCCTGAATCCAGTCCAATTATAATAAGTGAAAATTATTACACCGCCGGGCAAATAGCCTTCGCCGGTCTTAGCAGCAACCCATTAACTTCTGATGAAGATAAGGCTGTTCGCGATGGCCGCATCACTCAAATCAAACTCTGGAAAATGGACGAATCAGCCCTTCTGCAAAGGCCTGACTTACCAGTGCTATTTATCACCGAGGACAGCACGCTGAATGTGATAGAAAAAACAGCGGTGATGATGAAAATGTGTCAACAAGTCCCTAATTTGAAATACTTGGATAGCTTGTCTCTTTTTAATGGTGACAAGAAATTCAGCTTCTACAAAGCGTCATCTGCTTTCAGTTTGTCTAACGACAAAACTGTCAGAGCCAAGCCCTGCCCCTTTCCTCCAAGGGCCTGGATAGATTCTCCATTAGCAAATGCGCAGTTAACCGGCATGTCCCATATTGCAGGCTGGGCTTACGTCGAAGACATTGGCATAGAGTCCATCTCGTTGCTTATAGAGGGTGTTGAGGTTGGGGTATTGAGTTACGGTATTAGCCGGCCCGATGTCGCAGCCGCAATGTCGGTAAAAACTGATCCTAATTCTCCGCGGCTGGGTTTTAGTTATGAATTTGACACTGCAACTATGCCTAATGGCAGCTATAGCTTAGCGATTCGCATCACCGACAAAAAAGGGCAATCAAGCAATTACAGAGCACGGCAAATCAGCGTGGAAAACTAGTAGATGAAAACCCAATATGCCGCCAAGCTCAGCACAAGCAATTTGCTGAGCTGCGCTATTGGCGAGTTCGGCGTATTGGCATAAGTTAGGCTAAAGAAAGGGTAAAAAGAAGAAACAAAGAAGCAGATGACCAAACCATCACCTAAGAACAAAAAGAGACA
This sequence comes from Glaciecola sp., assembly GCA_047628735.1. Classification (GTDB taxonomy): domain Bacteria; phylum Pseudomonadota; class Gammaproteobacteria; order Pseudomonadales; family Pseudohongiellaceae; genus UBA9145. The sequence goes on along the minus strand of JBLHVT010000006.1, from coordinate 13,370 downwards.
GTCTGTAGCGTTAGAGAGAGTTCGGGAATGCGAAACTTGAGGTGTAATAGAGCTGAGCGGCCCTAACAGGCACTAGCTAGACGCAACCGTGTCTTTTTCATTGCCCTTATCGTTGCCCTTATCATTGCCTTCAACTTCGGAATATAGCTCCTGAACAACCTCATCATCTTGCTTCTTTTGTAAATTGTATTTGCGCATTTTTTCCACTAACGTAGTCCGCCGAATATTCAATCTATCAGCGGCACGTGCAACTACCCCGGCGCTATCATCAAGAGCCTGACTGATCAGGTCCTTTTCAAGATTTGCCAAATACTCTTTTAAATCCAAACCATTCAAGGGCAGCAAAGTATCTGTATCGGTTTTAGGCGTGGAATTGCTAGTAACGTTGACTACTGTGTTTCCAGTAGCAGCATCTGAGGTCACCTGAGCAATTTCTTGGTCACTTAAGTGGCGGAATTTCTTTGGCAGATCGTTGATCCCGACAATGCCATGAGGGTATAAAATAGCCATGCGCTCAACTAAATTTGCCAGTTCGCGAACGTTACCCAGCCAAGGATGTCTGCATAGCGAGGATATCGCGCCAGAATTGAATCTTACTGAGCCTCTTTTATCCGCCTCCATGATTGTAATCAATTCGTTTAACAACAGCGGTATATCATCGGCTCGCTCACGCAGCGAAGGCATTTCGATAGGAAATACATTGATTCTATAGTACAGATCTTGGCGGAAGTCCCCTAGGTCAATCATTGCTTCCAAATCTTTATGAGTGGCAGCTAAAATTCTAACGTTGGTTTGCAGAGTCTTAACTCCCCCCACCCGCTCGAAACTGCGCTCTTGCAGTACTCGAAGCAATTTAACCTGCATATTCAGAGGCATATCGCCTATCTCATCTAGAAACAGAGTTCCTCCCTCGGCTAGCTCAAAACGACCTGCTCGCGAAGAAATCGCACCAGTGAACGCACCTTTTTCATGACCGAAAAGCTCACTTTCTAAAAGCTCTCTGGGTATCGCCCCGCAGTTAATAGGGACGAAGGGTTTGTCCGCCCTTGCAGAGTTCAAATGCAGATTTCGTGCAACAACTTCCTTGCCTGTGCCAGACTCACCGGTGATAAGAACACTGACCTCAGTGTTGGCGACCTGGCCCATCATATGTCGGACCAGGTGAATTGCATCACTGTTTCCAACTAGACTGCGAAACATATTAAAATCTTTAACACCGTCGAAATCTCGTAAGCGATTATAATGCTCATGAAATAGCTTTGCTTTATGCAGGGAATCAAGCAGTGGCTGATAGCTCAGCTTTTTGCCTAAAGTAGCGGTAATTCTCGAGGTGATGTCCGCATCAAAATGCTCAGGCAGATCTATCTGGCCCGCTAGTACAAAAGGCAACCCCTCCTCCCAGCGATGCAAATCGCAAAGCAGGTCGCCAACAGCAGACTTGGAACAGTTCCCGATTAACGCCAAACTAAAATCGGATGGCTTTGCTGTCGCCTCGCTAGCTCTAGCATGCCAGTCAATTGAGCTTGCGGAAACTACAGTTTCACCAATGAACTCTAATACCGTCTCAAACTCGCGACGATTATTTTCCTCATCGGTGATTAACAGTATTTTTGTTTCTTCCACCATGATTGATAAACCATCTACAAAATAGCCAAAGAATTTTGACAGCTAGTGCTTTTTTGAAATTGAGAGCAAGAACTTACGGCCAGAAGCTAGCAGTCGCTGCTCTTTACTTTCAGTTAGGCATTGTAGATGGTTTTCAGTCAATTATGAGAGAAATTTCAAGATGCCTGCTAAAACCCGCTAGCGCGAGACTCTGCAGCATAAAGTTAACAACTAGGCAGATGCTATCTCATCCCAAGACGATTTGACTTTCAGCAACAACCGCATTATTTCTTCCACCATTGACATATCATTCTTCATCTTCGCTTCAAATAGCCGGCGTTACATATAGTCATAGAGCTTGTCCAAATTGCCTGCTAAATCTTTACCTTTTCGTCAGCAAGGCTGCCCTGCAATCTAGCGATGATGGAAATGAATTTACCCAGCAAAACGCCTTTTTTCTATATTGTTATTCTCAAAGGCCGCCTTTGCTTGTCCTAAACGATCTAGCGCTCTGGTTATTAGCATTTGAATTAGACGGTGTGGAATAGCCATGTTTACTGCTGAGTCGCTGTCAATTTTTTTATACTGCACCAAGGCAGCTTTTTTTGACTACATTGTGAATTTCCTTATTCGGTTTATTCATTTTTCCATCGGTCTTACTATTGGCCTTACTCTCGCCCGATCACTTACGCCTACTTTATAAGACTGATCGCTAATCTTTCTATAAACCTGCCATTGTGTTCATTAATCTTTTTTACCCCCAAGCAAACCCTCTAATAAACTGAGCGGAGAAGTTAAGATATCTGCTTTGGTGTTTAACCTTAAAATAATTAGGTCATTTGCCAGAGACGAAGACCGCAGCCTCCCACCCTACTGACGGTTTTAGGAGCAAACTCTTCTGCGATTGCCGAACAAAGTGTCACTGCCCAAATTCCAATGAAGTAGAGTGATTCCTCGAGGATTTTCACGCTGACAGGTTGCAACCCGAGCCCGAATTGAAATTGTCGTGGATTATATTGACCCACGACTTAATCTGCCTAGCTGTCCCTCGAGTCTCTAGCCTGCTTTGAATGATAATCAGCAAGGCATCGGCAAGCTTCAAGTTAAAGCAAGCGCCGGTTGCCAATCTTTGACCAAATAGGTAGCTGCCGAAGTTAATTTATTCGGTAATGTGCTGGTTGCTACGGACAATATTCGACGCGGCACAGTCATCGAAGAATGGCATTTGCGGCTAGTGGAAAAAAGTTTGCCACGCTTGGACGAACACCAGTACCTGACAGGAATTTAGTAATAGCCAGGGAGCTGAAGTACCCACTAACGACCGACGAACCATTCTCTCTGGACAGTTTGACTAAACCACTGCTTATTCAGCGTGAGGACCTAGTGCAATTAGTCGCAGAACCGAATAATTTAAGAATCAGACAGCAAAACGAGGCGCTCCGAGATGACGCCCTCGGTAAAGTAATTAACGTTAGGAATAACAGCTCAGAAATGATCATCAGGGCGAGGCCGATGGCTCCGATAAGAAAAAAGTTCAATAATAACAGAGGCTTGAATTAATTTTATGCGATTATTCTTACTATAACTCTAACTTCTAAAGCTTGAATCAAGAAGACATCAAATCGACTTAAAGATATTTTTACACCAGTCGTTATAATTTAGACCCGCTACCAATACCGAAAAATATTTTTTTGGGAATACCGGCAAAGGGAAATGATTTTCTTAATAATGGATATAAAAGTGTTGTCGCTGTGAATAAAATCGGACCTAATATTACTCAAACCGCGCCTGAAAAGCGCGCTACCAAAGCAGCCGCTATTACTCAATTTAGGGGCGATCGGCGTGCCGTTAGCGATACCAGTTCTCAGACCTCGAGCGCGACCGTAGCATTCAACTCTCAGGCTGTAGACATGGGCGCGCTGGAATCACGTATTAAGAATTTACCAGATATCGACGCTGCTCGCGTTGTTGAGCTTGATAATCGCATTACCTCTGGAGATTACATTATTGATTCGGACAGCATTGCGAGCAAAATTCTTTCACTTGAAAGCTCAATAGACAGTTAGTACCCCAATTATCAGAACTTTACGCACTTTTAGACAGCGAACTAGATCACTGCCTACTCTATACCAATATTCTGATTGCCCAGCGCAGGCCTATAGAAACAAAACGGCTCGATGAACTCCCAGACATATTGAGAAAAAAAGCGGATTTACTAGCCGTTACTGAATCAAGCCACAACCACCGCTAAAGTTGGCTGCTGTCATTGGGCCTTCCAACATCCTACTCAGAATTTTTAAAAAAGCTGAAAATGGCGAGATTGGCGAGACAGAAACCTCTAGCTCGCCCAGTGCCGAACTCTGCCAGAAAGAGCGGCAGGAACTAAATACCGCGAAAGAGTCTTGTAATGAGCAAAATAGTGTTAATGCCTTTGTCATCAGCAAAACTAAAAACCGCAATGGCGGGCAATTGAGAATTCTTAAGGCTATCAACCCCGGCAAAGAACTCTATGACGTCAAGGGTCAGGTCATTCATAGCAGAAGCAGTCAAAGCAGCCATATTGCTTGATAGCAGCTCGTTTTCTTCAAAATTTCTAGCCGGTGACGGCGGCCTTTTTTCACAATCCACGAGCCTCATGCTGCCAAACCTTTGTCCTCTTAAATGAAAGGTAGCCTCAGTTCAACTGGACTAAGCCATATATTTGCCGAACTTTAGCTATGCCCTAGCGCAGCTATCCGCTAAGTGAGAACTGCGGCACACTTGCTGTAGCTGCTGAACTAACCTTGAACATCAACTAATCATCGGTCAGGCCATTTAAATCCAGCTGCAGTTGTAAGAAAAAAAATGGTTTTCCTATCTTGTAGTATGGGAACTATTGGTGTCTACTACGCGGCCGATAAAGGCCTATAATACGGTGTCAACACAAAACAAGTTGAGTTGGAGCTGTTACTCCATCGGCTGGGAATAATGTGAATTCTAAAAACTTTTATATAGTGGCTTCTGCACCAAATGAGCCGACTCTGCAAGTAAAGATCTCCGGACCCTACCTAACAGAGCAAGCAGCACAGGCTGACTTAGCCGCTGCTATTGATGAGGCTATGGACATTGACCCTAGCGCAAAAGCATACAGCTACAGCATATCCCACGTAGAGAGCCGCAAGCCTGGCGTGATCCAACACATGGCGGCCCATGCCTAAACTTGGGTTTAGCTAATCATAAGTTTGGCTTGAAAAAGGCTTGTTTTGAGAGCAAGCTTGTTCGGGAAATAAAGTGTAACCAAGGTGTTAGGGTTAGCGTCTACCTCCTAGCACTATTAGCAGAACGCTTTAGTAGAAAAAATTACCATCAAAACAGTCCCTTAGGCTTGCTAGCGCGAGCGATACCTGGGGCTTTCAACCGACATACAACTCCTTTCAGGCATTTCTAAGCGCCTCTAATCATCCTAAATTTTTTATTTTTCATTTTTTATGAAATAAAGTCGAAATTAACGCTTTCTATTCTATCAATGGTAATGATTTTGCGAGCCAATGCAGATTTTTTGGCGACATCATTATTCACAATACGCTAGAGAGGTAGTCTTGAAGAAACTGAGTGCACTGCACCATATAAGCATAATCGAGTCTCGGGGAACCAATTGCGCCTGGGTACGAATCAAATACGACGGCAACAGCTTCCAGCAATCGTTCCCGTTTAAAAGGTTCGGCAGCAAAGCCAAAGCCATCGCTGCGGCTAAAAAAGTGCGAGACGAACAAGGCCAGAAAATTTATAGAGACAACTGGCCATTTGCGAAATACAGCCCCAGAAAGGTCTCCCCACTAAATTCTTCGGGAGAAATCGGTGTCAGCTATTCAGAAAAGGATCATTCTTGGGTCGCTACCTGGCAGCAAGGCAATGGTAGCAAGCGTAGGCAACGTAATGCCTATTTCTCGATCAATAAATACGGAAAAATCAAGGCAAAGCAGCTTGCCATTAAAGCTCGAAGGGATTCGGTAAAAGAAAATAGAGTCATTTGACGGTTAGCCGACACACCTAGGCGTAGTCTTATAGACCGCTGTGATGTGACCAAATAGCAGATACATCTAGCGAATTTACGTAAACCAAATTTGCTTCAAAGTTCAATCGATCTACACCGTATACTTCAAAAAGCGCCTCAAAAGACGCGACAGCCTCGTCAGTATCGTCATCAATGGCAACGACTAAATCATCTAAGAATTGGGTTTCCGATAACGCTTTCGCAGTATGCATCAAACCTGCATCGCGCATGCCCGCAATCATAACCACCTGAGTTTCACTGCTAGCGGGATACGTTGAAAACATTCCATAGTCTCTGAATTGCTCGCCGTCTTCAGGCAAGCCAGCATCGCTCGTAAAAAACTGTAATGATTGCTTATCGACCAACTCATCATAGCTGCGACCAATTTGCAGCCCTGAGCTTGCAAAGGTCATCTGTGTAAGTTTTTCTAGCGCACTTATGTAGCCAATATAAACAATATGGTTATCTCTAATGTCAGCTGCTGACAAATCAGACATCATCGTTATGTTCACTGTTTTATTGCTCGAGCGCAGTATCGGAACAATTCGCGCTAACGCATAGGCGCTGCCCTCAGGCATATAGGATAAATCGAGGTCGAGATAATTTTCAGCGAGCTCAATGTCCTGAAACTGGAGGTTCTCCAAGTCGCTGCGGGAGTTAACGTTAAACTCTCTCACCATCCTAGCTACATTGCCATTGGCATTGAGCTCGCCAAAAATATAGTAGTCACCCATTACCAACATAATAGGATGTTGATCTTCAAGAACTGACCGCCAAATGGCATGCGATGAAACGGAGTCCCAGCGATCCGGCTCAATATCTGAATTGGACCCTATCAGATAGATCAAATTGGCCGAAAGTAAAATCACCGCCGTTATCAGCAAAGCCTTGATTTTAAACAGTTCGGCAAATGACCAAATTTTGCCAGTCGCTATTCTCGAAGGGCTGCTATACCCAATTGCAGCGACTGTATATTGACCTTTGGGGATAATAATCCGATAAGCTGCGCTCTTATCAAAGTCACGGTAATAAATGTCCAACTTCTTTCGTAACTGATGAACATAAACTCGGACACTGGCATCTGAGGAGACATCAAAGCTCTCATTTTTGCCAAGCACACTAATTGCCAGCTCTATCTCTTTCGGCGACTTAGATTCAATCGAGGACTCGACCAAAAAATCCAACAGCGCAGCATATTTTTTTGAGCGGCCGAGAACTCCACTCGCCACTATCTGTGCTGCTAACACGCGTAATTGCGCCGGCGTAAAGGCCGCAGAGGCCGGTTTTTCTGTGTTCAAAGTAGATGGCTTTTGATTCATAGAGACTCGATGATTAGCGTGCCAGTATACAGCTGTATGTATCTGCGCGCTCCGTTACTCGTCTAGCCGGGCACTCAGGCAGGCATAACCTAAGATCGCCACACCACCTCTCACGGCGCTCCTGCTTCACCCCCAAGCACCGTCTGAGTAGTGCTTTGTACATTGCCTGATATCCGAGGGCCAACGTTTCACACATTCGGCAAAGCCATCAGGATTGTTGGCATAAAGGGCTCTAACCGCTTCTTCAAAATTACCGAGGTTACCGGCAATTGCATAGATAAACCGATTAGTGCTGTCCTGAGCTAGACGAGTTTTGTTCGCGCTAGTGTTATCTGAGCGATGTTGATCTAGCAATCGCCTTAGTGTCGCAGAGGCACCACTGCGCTGTTCGTCTAGCCACTCCCAGTGTCGGGGTAAAAGTGTGATCTCCCTGCCTACAACTCCTAATCTTGGTCGGCCGGGCTTATTTTTAACCGCTGGCCTGCCCTCTGAGACATTCGGCAGCTGTGAGTCTAAACGCGCATCAAAGTCTAAACTTACTTGCCTACCATCATCTTGGTCGAAGAATAAGAAATTTTGCCTATCGACATAGTTTTGTATCTTTTCTTTGACCTGCGCTATTGAACCTTCTGCTATTAATTTTTCACCTGCAAAAGCAAAAACTGACCCACCCATTTTCATTTCCTTAATGCTTTAAAAGACAAATATTATTGCCGTGATGATAATATTATTACCATGGTATAAATAATAATACCTTGGTAAAATAAAATTTGGTACAAGTTTCGCTCACAATATCCTAATCGCTTTAATCATCAGGCTAAACACGTCACAACTAACTATGACGAGGTTTCGCAGCGTGCTTTTTTAAAGCCCTTAACAATGAATAATGAACGCAGCAATATGAAATATATTACATTAATTATTACCTCTAAATAATTGTACACGCTGCTGCTCGCAAAATTTCAAGTCTGCTAAAGTTTTACTAAAAATCTTCAAACAGCGCTTGAAATCCACATTAACAACCTTATATATATGCCAAGCAAGCGCTCCTAGGAGGCTTGTGCAACCGCCCGATCATTTGATGGGCAAACCACATATTGCTAGACCATCGTCGGTATTTGCCGGCACCAAGGATATGAACATGAGAAATTTTGACTTTTCACCCCTTTACAGAACTACTGTTGGCTTCGATCACCTGTCGACTTTACTAGACTCCGTGAACCGCGCAGACAGTGGTGCGAATGGCTACCCGCCCTACAATATTGAGCTTCTAGACACAGACCAATACCAAATCTCAATGGCGGTTGCTGGATTTGCCGAAGCTGAACTGAACATTCAAACCGAGAAAAACACTTTGCTAGTAAAAGGCGTGCATCAAGCAGAGGCCGAGCGCAAAAACTTTCTCCATCGAGGTATTGCAGCAAGAAACTTCGAGCGCCGTTTCCAACTCGCGGATCATGTAGAAGTTACATCAGCCAGGCTTACTAATGGATTGCTTTATATAGAATTATTGAGAAAAATTCCTGATGCAATGCAGCCAAAAAATATTCCCATTGGCACGCCAAAAGCAACCCTGATAAATACCGAGAAGCAAAACGTCGCCTAACCGACTGTAAGCCTAGCCAGCAAAAAAGCCGCACCACCTGATAGGTGTGCGGCTTTTTCTATGAAATCAGTGACTGGTTTGCCAGTGCTTGGCCTATCTGAGTCTGAGCTGTTTAGAACCTTTTCTAACAAAAGTTGGGCCCCTCAGAGACTCCTCCGGCAAAACCTGCACTGCCTACAAATAGATCTCTGACAATAGATACTGTCTCGGCGGCAGAGCGTGTAAACCTTTTTCAGCTTGGTGGCGTTTAATAGGCACATACCGACTATTTAGATATTAATTCTTGCCAAAACCTGAGGCCCACATGCATTTACTAAACGATACCAAAAGCCGCGTCGGCAAAGTACTTCGTAACTACATAGGGATGCGCTTGAAATTTCGCACAACGGTATTTTCTGAACTGAGGTCTGCGGCACAGCCGCTGAAGGTTGCCAAATTAGCCCGCTCTCAACAAACTTCCAGCAAGCTAATTTAAAAACATTATCCCAGCAGGTGAACGACCAAACCGCTTTTTAACTTTGGCTCAAACCAAGTTGATTTTGGAGGCATTACCTCGCCAGCATCAGCTATATCCATCAGACCTTCAATGGCGGTCGCATGCAAGGCAAATGCTGCCTTACACTCACCACTATCCACACGCTTTTCCAATCCAGCAAGGCCGCGAATACCACCAACAAAATCGACCCGCTTATCGGTGCGCTGGTCGAGAATATTAAGGTGTGGTGTAAATATGGAGTCCTGCAAAAGACTAACATCTAGCCTCTTGACCGGATCGCTGGCGTCAATAGAATCCATCAGCGCAGAATTCGCTACCAATGTGTACCACTGCCCTGAGAGATAAAGCGCGAATTCCTTTTCTTGACGAGGTTTTGCCTCAGCTGCATCAGCAACTGGCTTTACCGCGAATGATTTCCCAAGGGCGGCCAAAAATTCCGCATCGCAGTGCCCATTAAGATCCTTAACAACTCGGTTATAATCGAGAATTTGCATCTGGTCATGAGGAAATAACACAGCCAGAAAGAAATTATAGGGCTCATCTCCCACATGATTATCATTACGCTTAGCATTTAAGTGCTTCACTCTTGATGCTGCAGCCGAGCGATGATGGCCATCAGCAACGTAAAGGCAATCCACCGTTGCAAACTGCGCTTCAATGTCAGCGGACAACGCTAAATCTTCGATAACCCAAAACACATGATGCGTGCCATCCTCGGCATCAAATTCATACTCGGGTGCAGTCAGGGTTACTTTATCGATCAATAAATCAATTGCGGTCTTTGACTTATAGGTGAGAAACACCGGCCCCACTTGAGCATTCAGGGCATCGATATGCGCCACTCGGTCGTCTTCTTTTACCGGGCGAGTATATTCATGCTTCTTAATCAAACCCTTCTCATAAGCCTCTACCGAGGCCACTGCGACCAAGCCAACTTGCTCATGCCTCCCCATGACTTGCTTGTAAACATACAGCTTTTCTTCACTGTCTTGCACGAGAGTGCCTTCGCTTATAAAGCGCTTTAAGTTTTCAGCCCCCTTGTCATAAACAGCCTGATCGTGAATATCCACATCAGCGGCGACGTCAATTTCAGGCTTATTTATATGTAAGAAACTATAGGGATTGTCTTTTGCCAATTCAGCGGCTTCTTCACGATTCAATACATCGTAAGGATGGGAAGCAACTTTTGCCGCAAGCTCACGAGTCGGCCGAAGGCCGCGAAAAGGTTTAATTAGTTTCATTCATTAGGTCCAGAGTAGATGTTTAGTCCATCTAAGGTTATTTTTTATCGAAAATATAGACACCATCCCAATCCTCTACAGGGGGGTTGATTTGAAAGCTATGAATTCTTTCGAGGAAAACCTTAGGCAAGGTCTTATTGTCGCATGAGGCTGCCAATTGCGAAAACAATCTCTGAGCAAGGCGCCAGTTTTGTGCTCGGTAAGCCTTCAGAGCAGCCGCAAAAGCAACTGCCATGACTAACTTTTCAGGAGACACCTGATCAGACAGCCCCACCAGTTGAAATATCTTAATTGCTTGGCTTTTACCCGCCACACAGACTTCGTCTAATTCCATATAAAAGTAATTTGGTGCAGCGTCCCGGCTAGCCTCACTGACAATGTTAGTAACGTTATACAGCCGGGTTAGACTCTCTAGTCTGGCTGACAAATTAACAGTGTCGCCTATTACAGAATAGTTCAAGCGGCTGCTCGACCCTAGGTTTCCGGCAACAACAAGCCCCGTACTGATCCCTATGCAGGCGCTCAACCTAGAATCACCTATCTCCATTGCATCAATAATTTCTAGAGCAGCTGACATGGCATTGGTAGCATCAAATTCCGAATAAATTGGTGCCCCAAATAGCGCCATCACAGCATCGCCTTGAAATTTGTCGACCACTCCATTATGTTTTTCAACGATATTGCTAATGGTGCTGAGAACCTGATTCAATTTAACTAACACTTCTTGCGGACGCAGCCCTTCGCAAAAACTGGTAAAACCCTTTATGTCTGAGAATAGGATAGTGACTATTTTTTCTTCGCCCCCCAACTCCACCGGATTGTTCAAAAGCTGCTCAGCGATTTGCTGCGAGACCACCTTACCTAAAAGATCTCGAACCTTTTCCTTTTCTGCTAACCCTCGAGCCATAGAATTAACCGAATTTGCTAAGTCCCCTATTTCGTCTTGGGAGTTAACCTCCACTTGTTTTCCATACTCACCTTCCTCGATTTTTTGAACCGCGCTTGCAAGCTTTGCCAGTGGATGAGTAATCGATCTCGACAGAAACACAACAGCGATCAAACTAATGACTATAATCACTCCATAAAATTCAATAAGCAGGGTCCGGAATTGGGCAACATTCTCGTTATTTTCATCATAAGAGCGCTGAATAATGGCAAGCACTTGCAGTTCATCTGAAGAAGACCCAAACAGACTACGTAGTAACGTTGTAAATTCCTCCCCCTCCAGACTTATCCGTTGAAGACTATCCAAGGCCAACCAATTTATTGCCATTTGCTCGGCTAATATCTGCTGCCTTGCAGCACTCAAGGTAGACGCAACAACCTCTAAGTCACTCCCATCGCTGCGGCGGATTATGCTGACCTCCGAGACGATGGTTTCTTTAACTCTCTCTACAAAATTTTGATCCAGTGCGAACCCACCGATGATCCAAGCCACTTGCCTGGGCAGATAAAGTGGTAATGCTATTAATTGAAATGGATCGCCGTCGATTGCAACAATCGCCTCCGCCAGGCCTTCTTCACTTGCATCTGCTTCATCTACTAAAGATAGCCAAGCCCCTGACAACTTTGTATAGCCTTGCAAACTTGTGTCGATTACAACGTTATCATTCAGATCTACAATCATTAGCATATCGGCTTTACCAATCGATCTGTCGAGAACATTCAATGATGCACCAAAGAGTGTTGCGGGATCGTTTGAAGCAAACGCGGCTCTAAAACCAAAATCCCAGGTTAGGCTATTGGTGATCGCTTGCAAGGTCTCTGCCTGTTGGGCTCTAGTAAAATCAAATACATCAGCACCCAACTCTAAGTAACTATTAATAGTCTCTTCGGTATATTCGATATTGTTTCGATTAACGTAGTAGAAAATGCCGCCTAGGACAGGCGTGAGTAGGCACAAAAGGAAAAAACTTAAACGCGATCTAAAGCTCCCAAACGCTAACATGAGTAATAGCCTAGTTTCTGCGCAAAATTAACGATACCGAGTTCTGTTCGACGAAGGGGAACGGCGAATTCGGCGGTCTCTTTTCAACTCAAGTGTGTAGCTTAGATTAACTTGCTCACCATCAACAAATTCAATCGTGTAGGTCATCGCAATATCGTTATCCGTTAAACGTGAATGCCAAATTAGCAGCTCAAAAGTACCAGCTGGGACCGTCTCTAAAATAGCTAGCCCATTATCATCGCTGATCGCACTGAGAGAAGTTTCTGCCACATAAATATAAGCCAGCATCCAGTCATGAACATTGCAGCCTATCTCAACAACACCAACTGAGTTAAATGTCTGACTATACTGGTCAGACGTTCCTTTGCCGTACAGCGGAATATTAAATGAGACGGTTGGCGAAAACGAGTAAACATGATGAAGAATGTCATCGCTATTTGGAAAAGAGACGCTGTTTCCAGATACTATTGTCAACATGTTGGGTACGAATTCTTTATCCCGTTGATCCACTGTTGCATCAGCTTTAGACTGATACTCGGAGCGCATTTCATCTGGCAGTAGAATTTCTATAACTGCGTCACTAATGGGATTGCCCTCCTCATCATTAAGCTGAACACTCAAGAATTGGGCGTTGCCATAAGCGCCGAGAACCGAAAACAAAAACCCGACGATAAAATTTAGACGTAGCTTCATAACGTGAAAAAACCGTGCCCTATAGGGAGTGTGTAAACGTAATGGCAAAAATGGTGTTTTGATAGTTACCGCGCTCAGGCGCACTAATATCGGTCCAGTTAACACTGAAGTCAATGGCAGTATCAATCGATAAGGGAATGCTCACGACGCCCTCCCACTGGTCTGAATTAGTTTCAAGTAAATAGCCAAACCAAGGTTTCTTTGAGTCAGAAGTTGAAAACGCAGGGTCAGAGTAAAAAGCATCAGAAATTTTATAGACTCTCCATGAGGGCTCAGTGGTGCTGGCGACCGTAAAACCGTTAATGCGGCGATAGTTTACGCTTGTACGCCAACCGCTAGCGAACTCATAATCTGCAGCAAAAAAGGCGCTGATAGATTCGAAATCAAATAGCTCATTGGGCAAGACATTCATCGGATCATAGCCAAAGG
>JBLHVT010000005.1:0-65903 GCA_047628735.1 Glaciecola sp. | reverse complement strand
TTTATCTTGTTAGTTCTGATCTATTGTCAGTACCATTTTGTATTAAGTGGCCAAGAAAAAATTACACAAAAGCATGCCGTATTTCTACACCCAAATGCCAGCCAAAGTCAAAGGAATGATAGGACCTGTCAATGTCAGAGGAAACACTCCAAGTGAAAATAGCCGGCTTTACTGACATTGGCCTGCGTCGTAACCACAATGAAGACCATATCGGGTTTAATCAACAACACGCGATAGCTGTGCTGGCAGATGGCATGGGCGGGCATCAAGCTGGAGAAGTCGCAGCACATATGGCGGTTAATTCGGTACTAGAAAAGCTTCAAAAATTCTGTGAAAAGAAATCTTCTGTACCAATAACCAGTTCTCAATTATTAGAGTTCGTCTCCAATTCAATTTCTCACAGTAACAGCGTTATCTTTAACGCAGCAGAATCGATCGACGAGCACAAAGGGATGGGAACAACACTTGTTGCCGCTGTCATTAGAGATTCCAAAATCTATGCGGGCCACGTTGGAGATTCGAGACTCTATCTGTTTCGTGGCCGTGCCCTGCGCCGAATTACACGCGATCACAGCTTGGTGCAGGATTTAATAGATAAGGGTTTCTATACCGAAGAAGAAGCTAAATCGGCAAGTGTCGGACATATTGTCACACGTTCTTTAGGTACCAAGGCGGAGGTTGAAGTCGATACTGTCGAACACGATGCGCAGCCTAATGACATTCTTTTGCTTTGCTCTGACGGCCTCTCGGACATGGTCGCTGACTGGCAAATAGAAGAAACGTTGGCTGATCATCAAAAGGATATAAACAAGACGGCTAAGAAGCTGATCATGTTGGCCAATCGAAATGGTGGCAAAGACAATATTTCTGTAATTTTGATGCAAGTCCAGCAAGTTTAAGGCTTTGACTCATTTGATAAAGCGCTTAAAGGTATTTAGTTAAAATAAAGCGCAATACAGCCGTGGCTGATAAATTAGAATTTAATTTCAACTCAAGCAAGCTAGGCAATTTCCCTCTCGATAAAGAAGTGATGGCTATCAGGTGACGGGAAGACAATGATATTCGTATTGAGAACCTTTCGGTAAGTGGCCATTATGCAAAGCGGCTAACCATTTTGAAGATTCCTTGCTTGAAGATTTAAGCACTACCTATGGCGCCTATGTCAACGGTAGGACCATCGAAAAATGCCCCTCGCAATGGCGATGTAATCATCATAGGCAAACATGAACTTCGCTGTGTTAATGACACTACTTCATTGGGCGAGGACGCTGAAAAAGCAGTTCTGATTCGCCGCAAACCAGAAACAATGCCATGAGTTGAGCCTAAAATCGACATGCCGCCACGGCTTGATGACGCGTTTTTACAAATACTAACGGTAAAAGTGCTGGCCAAGAACTTATGCTGGTAGAAGACTCAGCGAAACTTAGCAAAGCAGGTAGCGAAATTGTCCAAATTAATAAGCGACCAGACGGTCACTTTATCGTGTGCCTTGACCAATCCGCCAAGAAAAGCGCGCCCAGGATCAACGGCCAGCACCTAGGCTCGCGTGCTGTGAAGCGTCACAACCCCGATGTGATTGACGTCAATCACCTAAAGACCGAGTACTATCTGGCAGGTTAGTCCACAATATCGCAGCCCAGCTAACCATCAGCTGTCAAAACACCACACCCTGCTTTCACAGTTTGTTTGACAACTGATGCCGATCTATTGCACTGTCTAATTGTTGGTTCATCACGCTTGGCCTTACCAAAGATTAGACTAAACGTTAGAGACCTTAATAAATAACAAAATAGAGCGAAGCAAATAGACAAATGAAATCGATTACATTTTATCACTCAATAATCTGTCCGCGCTGCGCATTAGCTCGCTTACACCTTAAGAATCTAAAAAAAGAATTTCCTGATATTGAGATAAACGCTGTGGAGATTATAAATAATACAGAGGCGATGAAATCAGATGGTGTGAAAATGTTTCCAGCCTTAGTGCAAGAAGGCAATGTGCTATCTGGCTTTCTATTAACACGGGCGGCTATTAGAACTTACCTTACAGACCTGTAGCCTTTTCAATGTTCGTGCCCACATTTTTTTCTTGCTGCAGATATGCTTGCTGTTCAAGCAAACATCTAGTTTGATGCGCTTCGGCCACTTTCCAGTAACTCGGCAATTAGCTGCTCAACCATGTTATACAGCTGCCTTAAATGCTCTCGCCGGCCTGCGCTCGGCCTACTGTCAGAAGTTGCTACCACCACAAGATCGAGCTCCTTAATAACGAAGATCAACTGTCCTCCATAACCCCAAGCCACTGGCACTTGTAAGCCGGCCAAATCACGCAGCCACCAACCATAGCCATAATAACGACCCTGACCTCTTGGCGATTCCGCATGAGGCTGATAAGAAGACTCTATCCATTGCCGTGGAATAATTTGATTGCCTGCGGCTTGCCCGTTATTTAAATATAACTCGCCAAACGCCAGCATCTGCTGGGCAGTCATTTCCAAATTATTACCACCAAAGTAAATCCCCTGCGGGTCTTGAGACCAGTATGACATTGAAAATCCCAAGGGAGATGCCAGATACTGCTGTGCGAAGCTTTTGGAATCTATTCCTGTCGCCTTGGTTAGTATCGCAGACAATAGATGACTGCTGCCGGTGCTGTAGAGCATCGCTTCACCTGGCTGTGCTACAAGTGGTTGATTCAGGGCGAACTCAATCCAATTCTCGCTTAACACCCATTTTCCATAGTTGCGATTACTGGTTGTTTCCAACCCTGACTGCATAGTTAGCAGGTCCTCAATGGTGATATCCAGTTTTTCTGGCGTGAACGCAGGCGAGAGATAGTCCGGGAAAAACTCAGCTATCGGAACGTCAACTGACTCAATATATCCCTCGGCGATAGCGATACCGATTAATGCAGAGATGACACTTTTTGAAGCTGACTTCATATTGGCAGGACGGCGTGCCTGCCAGCCATTGAAATAATCTTCGACAACCAGTTCACCACGGTGACTTATTAAGAAACTGTTGAGCCTGGGTAGAGTTGATGCGGTTTTTCTGGCGAGTTCAAAATTAGTTAAAAGGCTTTCTTCAGCGGCGTGAACAACCCGGTTAAATCCGCTGAGGGTTATCAGCAGAAAAAAAGAACATAAAACAGGAAATAACAAATTTTTCACTAGCAGTTCGACTCAGCCCAAAAGAACAAGTACCTTAACTAACTCATTATCACGAAAAAAATTAGCTAAGGCGGCTGTCATTAGATACTACCGAATGCGCTCGAGACGATTCCTGGAGTGAGAATCTGTGGCAGAATCACAGGCTCTGCATTTGGATCGCCTGAATACAGAACATAAAGAGGCACGGAAGGACGCTTAAAGTGCTCCAGCATTTCTGTAATTTCAGGGTCTTCATTGGTCCAATCACCTTTCAAATAAGTGATATTATTTGCACTCAGCGACTCTTTAACTGTGTCTGTGCTCAAGGTTGTCTGCTCATTGGCAAGGCAGGTAATGCACCAAGCCGCAGTCATATTGATGAACACCGGCTTTCCCTGCGCCTGCAACTCAGCCAAGCGCGCAGCACTAAACACCTCATAGTTTTCACCTGCAACCTGCCCGTCTGCATCGATACTAAGCGGACCCGCTGCTACCGGCTGCATGTAAGAGGACTGCATTATGTAAATGGCAAAAACAAAACATGCCATCGCAATACCTGAGTTGGCGATTCGCCACAGTGGCCCGACTGTAAAGCGCTTTTGATATAACCAAGCCCCAAATGCCATGATCACGCACGCGATCAACACAACAGACATGCCTATAACTCCTACTTGCATGCCGAGGGCAAACAAAAAGTAAATTGCGGCGGCGTACAGAGGAAATGCCATAAGTTCTTTAAATGTCACCATCCAAGCACCCGGGCGCGGCATCATATTGGCGAACGCAGGAACAAATGAAAGCACTAATATAGGCAATGCCATCCCCACACCAAGAGAAACGAATACCAGCATCGCCGACAGCCAAGGCTGAGATAGCGCAAATCCTAAAGCAGGCCCCATAAATGGCGCCGTGCACGGTGTCGCCACAATTGTCGCAAAAACACCGGTAAAGAAAGAGCCCTTATAGCCCTTACTTTGCGCCAGGTCGCCACCGGCGCCCATCATATTAGTGCCAATTTCAAACACCCCAGACATGCTCAGGGCCATCATGAAGAATAGGTAAACGATGAAAGCTAAAAACCACGGCTGCTGAAGTTGAAAGCCCCAGCCAATTCTTTCGCCACCGGCTCGAAGGGCGATAAGCACAGACGCCAAAGCAACAAACGCGAGCACAACACCTGCGGTGTAAACCAAGCCATCCTTGCGGATGTGGCTGCGGCTCTCGCCAGCGCTGTTAGCAAAACTCATCGCTTTTAATGAAAGAACCGGGAATACACAGGGCATCAAATTGAGGATCAAGCCTCCCAACATGGCGAAAAGCATATAGCCTAACAAGCCTGTCGTGCCAGATCCGTCTCCGCTCCCAGCGCCATTGATCGCTGCCGCAAACGGCATAATCGTGGTGGAATTGGCATTTGCCGCAGGGTCTTTAAATTCAAACGATGCTCTATTGCCTGCTTCGTCCTCAAGCACAAGCACACCAAAAAGCTCTGGATTTTCAAGCATTCGTCGAGGTTGCTGATGCGTGATCTGCAGCAAATTAGGCTGAATACTTACATCCCTGCGCGGTCCAGGCTTGATAACCCGACGCTGCTCGGGAAAGAAATGAGCATCGGTATAATTTGCGAAGATTAAGTCGGATGTCTCGAAACCTAAGCTCACTCGATCACCGGCAATTGCAATAATTGAATTTATAGAATGGTCTGTTTCAGGCAATTCTGCACGCGCATCAGCAAAAGCTTGCTGGTTTCCAGCATCAAGCTCAGCGACTTCACCAACCGGTAAGGTCACACTTAAGCGCTGCTCTCCTGGAATACAAATTTGGTCGCACACGTTCCAAAATGCCAACGTGCTTAACTCTACCGTGTCGCCATCAAAGTCAGCCGGAAGTGTGATCTCAATCGGCAGAAGCACTGGGGCTTCGTAACCGAAATTAACAAGGTCGGTATCATAAAACGGTAACCAGTGCGGTGCAGGCCATTGAATGTCGCCGATCACCGTGCCCTCAGGAGCAACCCATTCGCTTACACTAGTCGGCTCGCCGCTGTCGCCTCCCATGCGCCAATAAGTATGCCAATGATCGGCCGGATCAAGACGGATACCCACTGTCGTGGTTTCCCCAGGGACAATGTTTGTCGTCTCAGCAATCATCTCCACTTCGATGCTGTGATCCCAAGCAACGCTAGAGCGCTGCGGCAAGATATCGTAGGCGGTCCAGTTACCGTCATCGTCAATAATTGAAAGCAGACCTTCAAGCTGGGCAAGCTCCTGAGGGAATCTTCTATGCTGCTCTGTGGAGATTTGAATCCTATTGCCATCGAGCATGACATCGCGCATTGGCGCATATTTCATAACACGGCGCTGGGTAGGGAAAAACCATGCTTGGTCAGCATTGTCGAAAAGCCCATCAGCCGTTTCGACCATGACATTTATGTTGCCGCCTAAGGCGTTAAAGTTCGCCTTCAAGTTGTGAGCACCAAGCGGCACTGGGGTCATCGCTCGCGTATCTGCAAAATCAGCAACCAAAGCACTGTCTATTTCAGCAATGGATCCCACAGGCAGCGAGAGGAAAAAAGTCGCATCACCGGGAATGCATATTTCTTCGCATACCTGCCAGTCAATCTGAGTACTAAAATTGAAAGTTGAACCAGTAAAGTCGGCGGGTATCTCTATAGGAATGGGGAGTAAAACTTCACGCTCATAGGTGAACGTTACCAGCTCACTACCTAAGAACGGCGTCCATTCGGGAGTTGGCCAAACTATGTCGCCTACAATGGCTCCGCTTGGAAGCTCCCATTTACTGGCCTCGGTAGCTTGTCCGCTATCGCCACCAAATTTCCAGTAGGTATGCCAGTGATCAATTGGGTCTAATCGGATTGCCAGCCACAAAGTTTCGCCAGGCACTACATTCGTAGTCTCTGAAACCAGCTCGACTTCAATTTGGTCGGTTTTGTGAACCTGACCAAAAATACTTGCTGAAAATACCAATAAGACCAAACTTATCAGAGACTTAAATGTTAAACGTGACATAATTATTTCCATTAGATTGCAGGCATACTTTAGCGTTCACAACCAGCATTTGCTGTGCCAAAAGGTAACAAATGATACGCCCAGATGCACGAAGCAGCGCTCACTCAATACAAAGCAGCGCGGTTTTATACATAGCCCATGCCACTGGTCATCCCCTTTAAACTGCTATTCTTAAGCCATTAGACCTGATTATTGCTTATTTCGTGCACAAGCCCATCGCTTATTCCTAATTGGCATTACAATCAATGATTTACCTGCCATATTGGTTTAATCAACGTAACAAAAAGCTGCTAAATTGCACGCCCTCTAAAAAACTAGCCTCTACTGATCTCTATTGGAGGCGTTAAATTTTGAACGTTGGTTTGGCGACATTTTATTTACAGCATATATTTACACCAACGTGCCATCTCATCGCAGAACGATTTCAGCCAAGCGGCCAACAGATAGAAGGGGCCATCACTGCCGTTCAATCACTAAAAGTGATTCAAATAAACCAAGCTTAAGACCGCCTTCAATAAATTGAATGAGTCCGGCTCACCCTTGTAGAAAAAGCGAGCCATCTCTTTTTGGGGGGACCTCGACCAAGCTCACCATCATTCAGACAAACCTGAGGCACAACGTGGTCAGATAATCGATTCTCGTCTAGTCCCTGCTATAACTTCTTGTTGAGGGCTCTTGTAGGCGTATTAGTTCAGAGCTCTTGTTATAGACATGCCCCAACCCTTTCCTTGAATCCTTTCCTGCGACCCTTTTGTTGGTCCTTCAGCCCTGCCCCCAAACACCCTTATCCAACCTTCTCCTTCAGCTTTTAGCCAGTGGAAGGGTTCAGACTTTATGAGTAACTTAGGATTTTCTCTACCATTAGCTGCAAAGTCATGTTGCCTCTAAACTCATTAATATCCATTCGATAAGCAATCTCTATTTCTGTTGCAGATTGCGCAGGCCAATCTACCGCCTCAACATTGAAAGCGATAGCATCGATAGCGTACTGATTTTCCTCTAACGGGCTAAGCACCATCTTTAAATGATTTTCGCCCACTTTGCGCTGCCCTATTAGATTAAAGCGTCCATCGAATAAGGGCTCAGGAAATTCCTGCCCCCATGGGCCTGCATCGCCGAGCTGCTGAGCTGTCGCCATTGATAGATACTCTTTTGCAAGCTCACCGTCGCTCAACAAAATAGCATGCAATTGCTCCGGCTTAAGTAGCCTTGCAGCCTCATCAGCAAACGCCTTTTGGAATAGCTCAAACTTAGATTTTTCTAAGCTCAATCCTGCAGCCATCGCATGCCCGCCGAACTTGCTAATTAGTCCCGGGTTGTTCGTTGCCACCGCATCCAAAGCATCTCGAATATGAAATCCAGGGATTGATCTCGCCGACCCCTTAAGCTCGCCGCTTTCAGCGCCGTTGGATACATCGGCAAAAGCGATAACCGGGCGGTGATACTTATCTTTAACTCTTGATGCCAATATGCCAACTACGCCTTGATGCCAGCGAGGGTCAAATAGAGAGAGCGCAGCCGGGATAGCGTCGACGCTAAGCTCAATTTCGCTTAGGTGCGCAAATGCCTGCTCGCGCATATCGGATTCAATTTGTTTGCGGTCCTGGTTCATTCCATCCAGAAGCATCGCCAACTCATGAGCTTCCCCTAGCTGCTCAGCTAACAGACACTCAATGCCTGTCGCCATATCGTCCAAGCGGCCTGCGGCATTAAGCCTCGGGCCTAAACCAAAACCAAGATCGCTGGCCTTTAAGCGAGCCGGATTTCGATTGGCAATTCGAAGCAGCGCAGCAATTCCAGGTCTAGCTCGGCCTGCTCGAATTCGTTTTAATCCCTCGCTCACCAAAATTCGATTATTTCTATCCAAGGGCACGACATCAGCAACAGTGCCAAGTGCCACCAAATCAAGCAAGTCAGCCATATTCGGCTCAGGCAGGTTATTTTTCACAAACCAGTCCAGCTCACGCAGTCGAGCGCGCAGCGCAAGCATGGTGTAGAAAATCACGCCAACCCCCGCAATGCATTTACTTTCAAACTCGCAGCCGTGCTGATTAGGATTAACAATGGCTTCTGCAGTTGGAGTCTGCCTTGCTGGCAAATGATGATCAGTCACGAGAACTTTTATGCCGGCGGCTTGTGCTGCGGCAACTCCATCGATAGACGATATTCCATTATCGACTGTGATCAGCAAGTCTGGTTTGCGTGTTTTCGCCAGCTCAACGATCTCAGGGGTAAGACCGTATCCATAGTCAAATCTGTTAGGAACAATGTACTCAACATGGCGAGCGCCAAACGCTTGCAGTGCTTTTATCGCCACCACACAGCTCGTCGCACCATCAGCATCAAAATCAGAGACGATGAGAAATCGCTGGTTTTTCTCAAGAGCCTCCACTAGCAAATCCGTGGCTGCTTCAATCCCTTTCAGACCTGACGGAGGCAGCAAGTT
The DNA here is from genome assembly GCA_047628735.1 of Glaciecola sp. GTDB lineage: Bacteria > Pseudomonadota > Gammaproteobacteria > Pseudomonadales > Pseudohongiellaceae > UBA9145. Next base: position 57,280 of record JBLHVT010000005.1, on the reverse strand, counting down.
ACTAAGACCAAGCTCAAGGTCAGCGGCAGATTTAACAGACCTACCGCTATAAATTCGCCGCAGCAGAGGAGAAATCGACTCCGGCAGCGATACCGTCTCTGTCACTACACGGCGCTGGACTGTGACAGACATGCTAAGCCGAACTCAATTTGAGTCAGCGCAGTGCTTTGAGATAAATTCAGCAACAGCTCCTAAATCATTGGCCACAACGGAGTATTTTTCCTTTCGTTCAAATAGGTCCTTTAAATGCTCGGGCAATGCTGGGGTATCCAATCCGGAATTAAGAATCGCTTCGTCAAATTTGGCTGGGTGGGCTGTAGCCAAAGTAACCATAGGTGTGGCACTGCTGGTATTACAAACTCTTGCCGCTTTTAAGCCGATAGCAGTATGTGGGTCTAGAAGTTCGCCGTTTTTCTTAAACACTTCTGCAATAACCGCACAGGTAGTCTCATCATCGACACTGGCACTGTCAAAATCAGACCGTACTTTCTGCCATTGTTCATCCGACACGCTCAGGGTTTCCGAGCCAAACTTTTTCATAAAATTTGTAAGCTTGCTACTATCACGGCCGAACATATCAAATAGATATCGCTCAAAATTACTTGAAACCAAGATATCCATGCTTGGTGAGAGCGTCTTACTTAATTCTGTTTTAAAGTATTCGTTGTGGGCGACAAATCGATGCAGGATGTCATTTTTATTAGTTGCTACGATCAACTGCCTAATTGGCAAACCCATTTTTTTCGCTAAATAACCTGCGTAGATGTCGCCAAAATTTCCTGTCGGCACTGAAAAGGAGACTTCTTTTTCTGGTCCGCCTAAACGTAAAGAGGCAGAGAAGTAGTAAACTATCTGCATTAAAATACGGGCCCAGTTAATAGAATTCACTGCAACTAACTGCCTATTTTTTGGTAAAAAGGACTGATCTGCAAACGCAGATTTAACTATACGCTGACAGTCATCAAAATTTCCTTCTACTGCTAGATTGAACACATTGTCGCTGATAATAGTGGTCATTTGCTTACGCTGAACATCTGACACGCGCTGGTGCGGATGAAGAATAAACATTTCAACTCGATCAGAGTGCCTGCAACCCTCGAGTGCGGCGGAGCCGGTGTCACCTGAGGTGGCTCCCAGAATCACAACTCGCTGATCTTTCTTTGTTAATACATAGTCCAGTAACCGCCCTAAAACCTGTAATGCGAAATCCTTAAAGGCTAGGGTCGGCCCATGAAACAATTCCAACACCCATTCGTTCTCGTCCAATTGAGTGAGAGGCGCAGTATCTGGATGCTTAAAACTGGCATAGCTGGACTCTACAATTTCTCGTAGATCAGCCTCTGGAATTTCCCCATCAATAAAGGGAGCAATGATTTTTAACGCCAAGTCAGGGTAGGAAAGTCTGCGCCAGGCAGCGATTTCCTCAGCACTAAAAGATGGCAGATTCTCCGGTACATAAAGCCCACCATCTGGTGCTAATCCGGTGAGCAATACTTGCTCAAAATTCTGAGAGGGACTTATGCCCCGAGTACTAATATATTTCACTGCTATTCCTAGGCTCTCAGTTCGCGAGCGACGCCACTCTTATTCGATTAATTTTACCCGTAACTTCATCTAAGGTTTCGATCTTCGTCAGCGCTTTATTGAGATCAGCTTCCAAAGCGTTATCGGTAAGGATGACAATAGAGACTGTCTGACTCGCCCGTTCTTTTTGAATAACCGCCTCTATACTCACCCCGGCATTCTGCAAGCAACTTGTAATCTTAGCCATTACCCCCAGCTTGTCTTCAACTAATATGCGCAAATAATATTCAGAACGAATCTCTTCAATAGGCAGCACTGTTAAATCCGAACGGGGCTCAAGATAGCCCAACATCGCGACAGGAGGTCTATCGGCGCCACTGGCAATGACTCGGGCAATGTCAATAATGTCTGCGACCACCGCAGAGGCAGTAGCTTCAGCGCCAGCTCCGGGACCCGTGTACATAGTGCTGCCAACTGCATTGCCTTCGACAAGAACGGCATTACTAACCCCATTCACGTGCGCTAGCAATTGGCTTTTAGAGATTAGCGCTGGGTGCACTCTGACTTCAGCCCGAGTTCCGCTTAAGACGGCAATTCCCAAGTGTTTAATTTTATAGCCTAACTCTTCGGCATAAAGTATGTCTTCAGGTGTGATTTTACTGATGCCTTCGGTGTACGTTTTACTGAAATCAAGTGGCAAACCAAAAGCAATTGACGCCATGATAGTGAGCTTATGAGCTGCATCTATTCCTTCTACATCAAATTTCGGATCTGCTTCTGCATATCCGAGCGCCTGAGCCTCCGCTAAAACATCGTCAAATTGACGTTGTTTAGCACCCATTTCAGTCAAGATAAAATTGCCCGTGCCATTAATGATACCGGCAATACTGCTTATTTTATTCGCTGCCAATCCTTCCCTGAGCGCTTTAATAATGGGTATGCCACCGGCTACGGCACTTTCAAAGGCCAGGTTGACGTTGTTGGCGCGGGCCGTAGCGAAAAGCTCATTACCATGTTCGGCAATAAGAGCCTTATTGGCGGTAATAACGTGCTTACCCTTCTCGAGGGCTTTCTTGATCACACTAAATGCAGGCTCAAAGCCACCCATGGTTTCGATTACCACATCGACATCTGGATCATTGACCAATGCAAAGGGGTCAGTTCCACTTGCGGGCACCCAGGCGACTTTTTTCTGATCTAAAGTTCGCGTTGCCACATGAACAACATGGATTTCACAGCCGGTTCGCCGAGTAATCTCTTCAGCGTTAGTTTTGAGCAGCTGTAAAGTACCAAAGCCGACAGTGCCAAGCCCACAGATACCTACTTTTAACGGTTCACTAGAATTAGAATTCACGCAGCGCCCTCAAGCACAAAAAACGAAGTAAAGATTATACTGGATTCCATCAAGGCTCACTATTGCAACCTCGCATGGTAATAAGAAAAAATTAAAAGCAGCTCGCACTGACGGCAAACTGCGAGTGAATTGTCTGCTAAGACTACTTCAGATTAAGCATTGCCGTCAGGCGGTCAACATCCATATAACCAGGCACTAAGGTTCCATCGGGCAAAATCAACGCTGGAGTTCCTGTGATACCTAACTGATTCCCCATAGCATAATGCTTGAGTACAGGTGTGTCACAGTCCCGAGCCGGCAAATTCTGCCCATTCTTGGCTTGTGAAAATGATTTATGGCGATCATCAGAACACCAGACAGAAATCATTTTGTCATAAGAGTCTGCGTTGACTCCGCCTCGAGGATAAGCCATGTAACGAACTTTTACGCCACGGGCCAGAAGCTCTTCTATGTCACCATGAAGTTTCCGGCAATAAGTGCAATCAACATCAGTAAACACAGTAATTGTTGCAAGTGTCTCAGTCTTTGGCGCGAAGATGATCATCTCTTCTTCAGGTATAGCAGCTATCAATTCTACAGTGCGGTCTGTGCGAGTTCCTGCTGAAAGGTTCATTAACCCAGCCGCGGATGTTTTATACATATCGCCTGCGAACAGGTAGTCGCCTGCAGCATCTGCATACAGCATCTCACCGGTACTCAATTCGACCCGATAGATATTGCTGAGAGGAGTTTTAGTTATAGCCACAATCTTGAGCTGGTTTTGCGATGCCGTTTCGATGGCAGCACTTAGTTTTTCACGTAAGGACTGCGCTCCTGCCGTGCTGCTGAGCAGGACTAGCGTAATTCCAGTCAGAAAAAGTACGGCTTTAAAAAATTGTTTCATATCGATTAGCTCCGGCTCAGTTTTAACACCGTGCAAGTTTAGTGTGTTTAGGCATTATTTAGAAGACCGCTTATCCATAAAAGCGTTTCACGCTAACCGATATTTTTTTCTTTTTACGTGGTTCAGAGGCAGTCAGCGCAGTGTTCAAAGAATAGGCACAAAAAATACAGAAAGAGGACGTTAGAGAAGGTCTAAAGAGGGTCTTGAAAAGGCATAAAATATAATAGCCGTAAAATGCAATATAGACGCTGCTATGTGTGGCACTCAGCTTCGAACCTAACGACAGCCAAGACGTTTTGGCGTCGAACTTAAAAAATCAGTTATCTTGGAAAAGCGTCTGTCTCAGAAAAATTAATCATGCCCGAGGCTAATTCTGATTTAATTCATCAACGCTACGTAGCGAGGAACACCAAGCGTACACGAATCTAGAAGCTCGATGACATTAACTGCCACCGAACTACTTTCAAACCCGATTACAAATTAAACGCTGGTAGGGCGCTTTTGCAACTTCTCGGTAATACGCGCTGCACGGCCGGTCAATTCGCGTAAATAATATAACTTGGCTTGACGAACATCACCACGTCGCTTCAAAGTCACACTATCAACCTGAGGGCTATAAAGCTGGAAAGTTCTTTCAACGCCAACACCGTGGGAAATTTTTCTCACAGTGAAAGAAGAATTCAAACCCCGATGACGACGGCCAATAACAACGCCTTCGTATGCCTGCAGACGCTCACGATCGCCTTCTTTAATTTTCACCTGCACAACAACCGTGTCACCTGGACCGAAGTCAGGCAACTCTTTAGTCATCTGCTCGTCTTCGATCTTCTGAATAATTGTGGTCTTGCTCATCTTAAAACTCCCAGCTCAATGTTTGCGAAATGTCCTAAGCTCTTAACTCTAAGGCATTACCCTTAAGGCACTTAACTTAAAACACTTTTTTCGCGCTATGTATTCTTATCTAATCCGCTTTATTTCACTTACCAAATTCTCGTTTGAACTGGGCCAATAAATCGGCCTGCTCGTCACTTAACTCTAATCTTTCGAGAAGATCAGGTCGCTTTAACCAGGTCGCACCTAAGCTTTGCTGAAGGCGCCATCTCTTAATGCGCCCATGATCCCCGCTAAGCAGCGCTTCTGGCACCTGCGCGCCCTCAAAGCTCGGTGGCCTTGTATACTGAGGGCAATGTAGCAAGCCATCACTAAAACTGTCCTGATGCGCTGAAGCTTCGTCACCCAAAGCATCTGGCTGAAACCGGCTAATGGCATCAACCAATGCCATCGCTGCCATCTCACCGCCGCTAAGGACAAAATCTCCCAGCGACCATTCTTCATCTACTTCGGCGTCAATCACTCTCTGATCTAAGCCTTGGTAACGCCCACAGACTAAAATGATCTGTTCTCTGCGTGCGATCTGTTTCACTGAGCTATTGTCGATTCTTTCCCCCTGAGGAGAAAGATAAGCGACTTTTGCGGTCGGCAAAGAAAGCTTAGCGCATCGAATCGCTTGCACTAAAGGTTCAGTTTTCATAAGCATTCCCGGCCCACCCCCGAAAGGCTTGTCGTCGACCGTACGGTGCTTATCTTCTGTAAAATCTCTTGGATTCCAAGTAGTTAGCCTAAGAATCTCTTGCCGAAATGCGCGCCCGCTAATTCCATATTCGGTAACGGCTGCGAACATCTCTGGGAATAAAGTGATCACACCAATTTGCATTGTTATCACCCTACGTCCTTAAAATTTACTCTAAGAAATCTGCTTCCCAATTCACGCTAAGCAATCCGCCCGCGAGATCGATATTGTTAATGATAGTCCCTCTAATAAAAGGAATAAGCCGCTCCCTATCATCAATACTTGCTTTGTTTGGCCCAATCACTAGGACATCATTAGCCCCGGTTTCCAACAATTTAAGCACAGTGCCGAAGCTTTGCTTATGCTGATTCTGCACCTCGAGTCCTTCAAGCTGATGCCAGTAGACATCATCTTGATCCAACTCCGGCAACTGCGACACCACAACACTCAACTCGAGTCCTGCAAGTTCGCGCGCCGTTTCCGGTGTATCGTAGCCCTTAACTAGAGCGACGAATCCACCAGCTTGTTGCTTGTACTCTTGAATTTCTACCTTGACCGTCTTTCCGCCTCGGCTTGCGTCAAATATCTGATATTCCAGAATATTCTCAGCTGGACTAGTGAAAGAAATAACCCTCACCCAGCCCTTGATCCCATGGGTCTTGCCAATTTTGCCTAAAACAGCTTCTTTCGGTGCCGCAGTAATACTCACAAGCGGAAACTCATCACTGCTTTATCTGAACTACCCTGACTCATGGCTTAATTAAACCCTAAGATTTAAATCTTAAGCTTCAGCAGTTGCGGCTACCGCAGCGCTTTTAGCTAGCGTAGAGACTCGAGAACTCAATTGAGCGCCTTGAGACTGCCAGTACGTCATTCTGTCGGTGTCCAAGCGTAGTTTTTCTTCTTGTCCCTTTGCTAAGGGATTAAAGAAACCAATACGCTCAATGAAACGGCCGTCTCTAGAGTTACGGCTGTCACTTACAGTGATGTGGTAAAAAGGCTTTTTCTTCGCACCACCACGAGCTAGTCGAATTGTGACCATAAATAATTCCTATTATAAAAACTGTAATAATATCTTCGAGTTACAATATTGTCCCGGGCGCGAGCTGCAGGCCCAGATAAAAAGGCGGGTATTCTATGTCAATTGCCGCGTCATTGGAAGCATGCAAATACCCTATTTTCGAGGCGCTGCGTCCTGGTCTTAATTGTTGTAGCTGATCTAAAAGCGTGGAAATTTACCTCCCCCTGAGCCTGGCATGCCCCCCGAACCACCAGAACCCTGCATTCCACCTAGGCCTCGCATCATATTGGCCATGCCACCGCCCTTCATTTTCTTCATCATTTTTTGCATTTGCTTATGCTGTTTTAGCAGTCGATTGAGGTCTTGAATCTGAGTACCAGAGCCATTAGTTATTCGGCGCTTACGAGAACCGTTTAACATATCTGGGTTTATTCGCTCCCGCATGGTCATAGAATTGATAATGGCTTCCATACGTTTAAACTGAGAATCATCCACTTTACTGGCGGCACCCGGCGGCAAAGCTCCCATACCCGGCATCTTATCCATGATGCTAGCGACACCTCCCATATTCTGCATTTGCTTTAGCTGTTCCTTGAAATCCTCAAGGTCAAAGCCTTTGCCCTTTTTAATCTTTCTGGCTAAACGCTCGGCTTTGTCTTTATCAACCTTGCGCTCGGCATCTTCAATCAGAGACAGCACATCTCCCATACCCAATATTCGCGACGCGATGCGGTCTGGATAAAACGGCTCTAGGGCATCGATTTTCTCACCCGTACCAATAAATTTAATTGGTTTACCAGTGACATGCCTAACCGACAACGCAGCACCACCGCGAGCATCACCATCAGCTTTGGTCAACACAACCCCTGTCAATGGCAAAGCTTCGCTGAACGCTTTCGCCGTGGTTGCCGCATCTTGCCCCGTCATTGCGTCAACCACAAAAAGCGTTTCCACCGGATTCAGCTGTGAGTGCAAGCTACTGATTTCATTCATCATGTCCGCATCAACAGCAAGGCGGCCGGCGGTATCAACAATTAGCACATCAACAAATTTTTTCTTAGCCTCACTAAGCGCGGCACGAGCGATGTCACTGGGAGTTTGAGATTCATTGCTATCGAAAAACGCGACGTCCACTTCGCTAGCAAGAGTTTGCAGCTGCTTGATAGCGGCCGGTCTATAGACATCGGCACTCACGACCATTACCGATTTCTTCTTTTGACCTTTTAAATAGCAGGCAAGTTTGGCAACAGTTGTTGTTTTACCCGCACCCTGCAAACCCGCCATCAGAATAACCGCCGGTGGCACAGCCTTGAGATCAAGATCTGTATTGACCTTGCCCATGATGCTTTCAAGCTCAGCCTGAACTATCTTTACAAATGCCTGACCTGGCGAAAGACTTTTAGAGACCTCCTGACCAACCGCACGAAGGCTCACCTTGTCAATGAAGTCCTTAACCACTGAAAGCGCCACGTCCGCCTCTAAAAGTGCACGCCGAACTTCTTTTAGCGCCTCTTCGATATTTTCTTCAGAGAGGATTGCCTTACCCGTGAGTTTGCGAAACGCTCCGGAAAGTCTATCGGTTAAATTATCAAACACTACTGACTACCACCTTTAAGAATTATGCGCGCACTAAAGAAGCGTGAGATTATAGCGAATCTGAGGCAGTATAAAAAAGAACTTCAACCACTAGAGTAGTTATGCGAAACTTTCTTAACCTGATACGGGCACTTTCACCCTTAGAATACAGAAACATTTCCTAGATTTTAGACACTATTCAACACTATATTGACACCATAACATGCAATTTACAGTAATCTCAGGCCTTTGCGCGGTACTTTTTTATTTAGCCGGCACCGCATTTCAAGTGCGTAGCCTATCCAAAAACAAAGAATCTCGGCGCCGAGTATTCACATTTGGGCTAATTGCCGTCATCGCTCATGCGATTAGCGCCTATGGCGTCATCTACACACCTAGCGGCTATCACTTCGGAATTTCAGAAATCAGCACGCTTATTACCGTTTCAATATCTTTGTTGGTGCTGATCAGCAGCTTCGCTAAACCGCTGGATAATTTATTTCTAGGCTTATTTCCATTGGCGATATTGTCGATCATCGCCTCACTTACAGTGAGCAGCAACTTCCCTCCCATCAACATGAGTTTCGGCCTTGCAAGTCATGTCATTCTATCGATCTTAGCCTATAGCTTTATCTCCATCGCCGCTCTGCAAGCTGGCTTTCTCGCGTACCAAAATTACCAGCTAAAGCATGGCAAATTAGGAGGGATTATTGCTAAGCTGCCGCCCCTGCAAGACATGGAAGCCTTTTTGTTCGAGCTGCTTGTTGTGGGTCAACTATTACTTAGCCTAGGCATCGTAGCCGGAGCTATTTTTATCGACGATGTCTTGGGACGTGACGGTGTCATTCATAAAACTTTCTTTTCTGTTCTAGCATGGATAGTGTTTGCCGTATTACTGTGGGGACGACACCAACTAGGCTGGCGAGGAATGACCGCCATTCGCGGAACCCTCATCGGCTTTACGCTGCTTATCCTTGGATTTTATGGATCAAAATTCGCCCTAGAATTCATGCTCGGCTAGCCTAGCTGAGCAAACCATTGCCGGTCCTTGACTTAACTTAACTAAACTTTAATCCAACTGAAACCAAACTAAAATCCAACTATGAACCCAGACGACTCTTCGTTATCGTTTTTACTCATTGCCTTTGTGTCTTTAATAGTGGCCTCTGCCTATTTTTCAAGCTCGGAAACGAGCATGATGAGTCTCAACCGCTATCGCCTTAATCATCTAAAACGCAATAACCACCCAGGCGCTGTTAGGGCTAGCAAACTCCTAGAAACCCCTGACAAGCTTATTGGCATAATCCTGATTGGCAACAACTTTGTTAATTTTTTAGCCGCATCAATAGCGACGTCAATAGCAATAGCCGTGGTCGGGGAGCCCGCGCCTATCGCAACAGCTATTGTACTAACCTTGATTGTTCTCATTTTTGCTGAAGTTACTCCAAAAACCATAGCTGCCCTGTACCCTGAAAAAATCGCCTATCCATCCAGCGTGCTTTTGGGTTTATTATTAAAAGTTTTGTACCCTGTTGTTTGGTCAGTGAATTTTTTCTCCAATGCCCTAGTTCGTCTTCTCGGTTTTAAACATGACGCTGACCAAAGTCATCAGGCCCTTTCTCAGGAAGAGTTGCGCAGCGTTGTTCATGAGTCCAGTGATCGCATACCCGTGCAACATCAAGGGATGTTACTTAATATTCTTGATCTCGAGAAAGTGACTGTCAATGATATACTAGTCCCAAGAAATGAAATTGCTGGCATTGACATAGAAGATGATATTGATGGAATACTCGACCAAATTGGCACTAGCCAGCACACTCGAATTCCCGTCTACCGAGACAACATAGACAATATAGTTGGAGTTCTCCACTTACGCAGCGTAGGCCGCCTGCTGCGCGTCGAAAAAATAAACAAAGCAGCCATAATCCAAGAGACATCAGAACCCTATTTTATTCCGGAAAGTACGCCTTTGCATACACAGCTGGTGAATTTTCAAAGCCGAAAGCTTCGTATGGCGGTAGTCGTAGACGAATACGGCGCAGTAAAAGGTATCGTCACACTTGAAGATATTTTGGAAGAAATTGTCGGCGAATTCACCACTGACATGGCAGACAGCAACAAAGATATTCACGCCCAAGATGACGGCAGCTATTTGATTGACGGCTCTAGTAGCATTCGAGATATTAACCGCATTCTGTCATGGGAGTTAGACAGCACAGGCGCCAAAACCTTAAACGGCTTGTTAACAGAAATTCTGGAATCAATTCCAGACTCTTCTGTGGGCATTGAATTAGAGGGATATTACGCAGAAATTGTGCAGATTAAAGACAACGTGATCCGGACTGTAAGGATGTGGGAACGCAGCGTAGATGAAGATTGTTCTAACGTTAATGACTAGTCGCACGCAAAGTGAATTGCTTGCTAACCAACTCTCCTGCGGATTTGAGCTGATAAAAACTGGAAATCTTAGTCGCGGAAAACCCATCCAGCTTAAGGCTTTTCACAGCCAGAGACAGATGATACCCGGGTTCTGATTCAATATTCCAGAACTGCCAGAGCGCTGAGTCATCTGGCCTTTCTTTATGGAATTTTATTTCAACTTTTCTCTCATTTTTAAAGCTAAATGAAAAATGATTCAAAGGAATTGCAAGCCCCATTCCGCAGGCTTTGATATAAGCTTCTTTTAAAGACCACAGGTCATAAAACCTTTTCTGCATTTGGGACTTTTCTAGCCCACTAAAACCTTCGATTTCGGAATTTGAAAAATACCGATTGGCTATTTTCTCCACTCGCCTAGGTTTTAAGCCATACTCGATGTCTACCCCCAAAAATTCGTGCCGAGCGACAGCTAAAACTAATTTATTTTGGGAATGAGAAAGGTTAAAAAAAAGTGGTTCAACCATTTCATCAAGCAGCGCCGACGCTATAAAAGGCTTGCCGTATTCGTTATTTTCAAAACGCCAATCACCAGCTGAAAGTTGGCCATAACGGGAGAGGACTGTGCGTATTAAGTAACGTCCCATCAAAAGCTGTTGCTTATGTTCTAGAAACTGGTAACGCTCAACTCGCTGAAGGTCCTGCTTGGACAACCATCCCGAGGTAAGCGAAAGCAATTCCTCGTAAGAGAAATCCTCAATGTTGACGAACCAAAGATCAATATGTTGTGGATCAAGCTTCATGTTGAAAGATCGTTGTTTGTATCAAGAACACAATGTAATTTTTTACGAGAAATGCCTTCCTCACTCGGGTAGGCAAACGCGTTATTCACATAACAAATGTCATCAATTTTGATATCGCGATTGACATGACTGTGCCCATAGATATGTATATCTGGATTTAATTGGGATACCTGCTGACCTAAAGACTCACTGCCTAGCACAGGATAAACCATTCGCCTTTTCTCTGGAATTCGCTCCGGCATCAGATCGATTCGGGGCATAAAATGAGAGAAACTGATAACCTTGCGATTACTCACCAATAGCCTGCCCGTATTCATCGCCAAAAAATGGTTACTGATAGCTTCCGCCCCGTCCAAATACTCCGGCCAGCGACATTCGCGAAAATCCCGCCAGGCTCTAAGCAGATGACGACCTGGCTGGCCAAATGAAAAATCATACCAGCTATACAAAGGGACAACACTTACCTCGCCGAAATGAGTTACCTCGGTCTCCACGCCTAAGCTTTCACAAAGATTTCTGATGACCTTAAACTTCTCTAACGAACAATCCACATCCTCTTTCCGAAGCCAAAGCTCGTGATTTCCTGGAACGAACAATACACTGCCAAATTTAAGCCGAAGCCCTTCGAGTATGCGGCTAAGCAATGCTAGATCATCAGTGGCGTCGCCTGCTAGGATAAGCACATCGTCTCGATACGCATCGCTGTCAATTGCCTCAACCCAATTTAAATTTTCCGAGTAATCAACATGTATGTCTGATAAAGCAAAAAACCGCATAAATCCTGTCGCCTAATCCTTATCTTCGCCTAAACTAGATATGCTGAAAATTAACAATCCTACCCAGAATTTGTTCTTAAAAACTAGCTAAATGGAATCAAGCGCTGCTCTGTATGGGCTCAAGATATTCCTACTTTTACCTGAGGTCCGTGCATTATCGTTAAATTCACGCAATATCCTTAAGCTCGCTGACTCGTGCTGATCAAGCTGCCAGATGCAATTGATGAGAGCCGTTTTATAATGATTTTATGTTGCAAGCATTTGGAGATAGTGAATATTGGCTGTCTCACACGTGCGCTAACAACCGGTTACCGAGAGGCTTGAGCGGTGCCTGCTGTAAAGCCAAACGGTTGCCTAAATTACTCAGGCTACGCCCAGCGGCTGCGGATGAAATCTGCTAACAGCATATACTCCTCTCTGCGAGGGTCAGATTTTCGCCATGCCATGCCTATCTCACGGGACACATTTTCGCTCCCAAAAGACTTAAGTTGAAGCTGGGTATTCCCTAATACACCGCCTGTAATAGAAACTGCCGGCAATAATGTCACCCCTAACCCATTGGCTACCATTTGCACCAAGGTATGCAAGCTGTTGCCCTGATACACAATATCGGTTTCAGCTTTTTCTAGTTTGCATGCCTCCAAGGCATGATCCCGTAAACAATGTCCTTCTTCTAAAAGCAACAGACTTTCACCGCGCAGTTGTTGCTGCTTAACTTGCTTGGCTTTCTCTAATGGGTGACCGGGCGGCAGACACAGTAGAAATTCGTCCTTAAATAAACTCACGGTTTCTATTTCAGGCAGCGGGTAAGGAAAGGCGAGAAGAATTACATCAAGCTTGCCTTGCTGCAAACGTTGAACCAGGTCTGCACTCATGTCCTCGCGTAGATAGAGCTTTAATTTGGTGTATTGCTTGCGCAGCTCAGATAACAAAGAGGGCAGCAAAAAAGGTCCAATGGTTGGAATTACACCGAGCCGAATCTCACCTGCCAGCGCTTCATCATGGGAGTGTGCTATTGAGATGAAGTCCTCGACGTCACCCAACACCACCCTAGCCTGCTGAAGCAGTCGTTCACCAAGAGGCGTAATCAATACACTTTTTTTATTACGCTCAAAAATCACCGCATCTAACTGCGATTCAAGATCCTGAATGGACGCACTTAAGGTAGATTGAGTCACAAAACAGGCTTCTGCTGCTTTGCTAAAATGCCGATGCTCAGCGACGGCACAAATGTATTTGAGCTGCTTTATACTTGGGATCATAGCTAAATATGGTAATGGATAAAGCCGATTAAGGCATTAAAAAAATCAATTAGATTTGATCACAAAGGAGGGTACAGTCGGTATCAAGCATCGGGCATTCCAGCTTATCTCAAGCTCATGCAGATCAATGATCATTTGATAATCATAATAGGGCAGTTTAAATGTCGCAAAAAGGATTCAAGACGCAAACAATTTGAAGGCAACTTTTGCCGGCGAGTCTCAGGCGAATCGTCGCTATCCATACTTCGCCCAGTACGCGAAAATTGAAGCTTACAACGACGTATCGGCTTTTTCCGCTCTACTGCGTAAGGGGAAACTGGACATGCGCATAGCCACCTTGTGTATCTCGAAGAACTAGGCGATCCCGCGACGGGCATAGCAATAGGCTTAACATCAGACAATTGACGTCCGCTGTTGCCGGTAAAGCTCACGAATGCACTGATAGGTACCTTGGCATGGCAAAAGATGCTCGTGATGAGGGTTTTGACAAGATTTCTGATTGAGTGGAAACATTCGCAAAAGCAGAACGCTCTCTCGCCAGTCGCTTTTAGAAAGCACTCGATGCTTTAGATGACTAACAAGCAACGCTTACGGCATAGCGCCTAATCAAGCGGTAGACAGTGATTATTACGACACTAATTTCACCGCAGTTTTATCACTGTACCATCATCACGATGAGGCAATGTAATCATAGCTGCAAGCCCGTCTTGAATTCTCATGCTCGAACAAGAAATGGCTTTAATGATTCCTGACGACGAAGAGGTACTAGGGGTTGCCAAAGCTTTTTCTGGCCCTTTCGAATGCTTGCAAAAGTACACTAAGAAACCCGCTTAAACTTAGATTTTCAAGCATCGCTAGCCAGTGTCGGTTATCACGTTGCTTGCCACCAAAGAGCTCTGAATATTTGCCCCAAGACAAAACAAATCATAGAGCTTATTCCCGGCACTTCAGCCAAAAAATTGATCACTGTGAAGGGCATGGCGGCGCTCATGGCGTAAAAAAAGAAACCTTAGAATTCGCCAATAACATTGTCAAATCTATTGTCCCTCAAATAGAACAACATAATCCCGATTACTATGGCAGCGATCGTTTGGTGGCAGGCAGGAAAACATACCGAGAACAATATCGATACCAACTAGGCTAGTTAGTGCATTCCATCTACCTACTTTTTCTTACCTACAATATTTCATAATCACAAATTGGCGCCGGTGCTATGAAAGCAACAGCAGCGCCACAGATTAAGGTCCAATAATAAAGCAAGTAACGACAGCTGATTTGCTAACCCCAGAAACCTACAAAGCACAGAGGCCAGCGATCCGCCAAGCAATTTTGGAGCATTAGAAGCTTATAACCCGCTTATACCCGATAAGGAAAACTTGAAGGCCACCTGCATGCTTAAATTCCCTGCCGGGGCACAGCTCAGAGAACGACAGGGCCAACTTATCGGCATTGAGGACATTATCTCAATTTAAATAGAGAATATGGACCCTGTTTTCGCCTTAGCCAACGAAGACCCGCCACAGTTTAGTGGGAAGAGGAACTCCGCGGAGCATTTTTTTCGATTCGAGTTTTCAGCTGACACGATAGCTGCCGCTAAAGCTAGCCCTGTTTGTTACATCACAGTGATATTTGAACTATCAACACCGCATTGATACGCTGTCAGATGCAATTTCTAAATCTCTGCTGCACGACCTAGATTAGGCTATAAGTCCGCGCCACAACCACCAAAAATTGCCCTGACGCAATCAAGTTGTGAGGCGTTTTTTATTAAGTTAGACTCCCTCGTCTAAAACGAAAACCCTCGTTAATAAAAACCGAAAGCTATCGATTGCAAGTATCGATGAGAGGATAGCCAGATGACTAAAAGTTCAACACTAAAAATCGTAAGCGGTCTAGTTAGCGCGCTCTATTTGACGGCCACAGCCTTCGCAGACCATCACGATGAAGCCAACCCTAGCTCAATCGTTCGAATTGACTCTGAAAAATTCGGTATCGATAGCAGCGAAATCTCTGAAATTCGCCAGCAAATGCAAGCAGCTGTTGACGGCGGTTTTATTCCCGGCGCCTTACTCATGGTTGGAAGCTCAGATGGCGTTGGTTTCTTAGAATCAGTTGGCACTCAAGAAAAAGACAAGGCTACGCCGGTAGACGAGCAGACAATTTTCCGAATCTATTCAATGACCAAGCCAATTATAAGTGTGGCAATCATGACAATGGTTGAAGATGGGATGATCAATCTTGACGACCCAGTTAGCAAATTCATTCCAGAGTTTGGCGATCTGCAAATCATTGATCGCGAAACTGGCGACATAAGTGCGGCTAAAAATGTCATGACTATTGAGAATCTATTGACTCATGAATCAGGCCTGATCCAAGCGATCTTCTCTCCTGACAGCGACTTAGGAAAAATGTATCAAAGCAATCTTGCTGGTGAATTAACTGCACAACAGTTCGCAGCACGCATTGGCAAGCTTCCGGTTTATTTTGAGCCCGGCACAGCATGGCACTATGGCCATTCAACAGACGTGCTAGGCGCGGTGTTAGAAGTGGCCGGCGGCAATACTTTAGACTTAGTCTTAGCTGAGCGTATTTTCCAACCACTAGGAATGGATGAAACTACATTCTGGGTTCCTAAAAGCAAAAGCAGCCGAATCGCAGAACCAATTTACGGTGATGCAATGCAAGATAATACCATTCCAAGGACCATGCTTTCGGGCGGTGGTGGATTGAATTCCACTACCGAGGACTATGTGCGCTTCGCCGAGATGCTATTAAATGGCGGCGAGTATCGAGGTGAAAGGGTTATTGACGAATCAACTCTGGAGTTGATGACAACAAAGACTATGGGTGAGGACGTCTCTCGCGAATTCTATTTCTTTGGCCAACAGGGTGATTGGGGACTCGGTTTTCACCTTCAGCCTACAACTGACAGCGCCGAAGGTCCGCACAATTTTGGCTGGCGTGGTATAGGCGGCACTTTATTTGCGGTTGATCGTGAAAATGATTTTTACCTTATCTATATGGAACAAAAATGGGGCGGACCACAAGCGCCTTTTGATAACAATGCGGCCCAGCGTGTCATCTATGACGCAATGATGGACTAGGGTTATGCAGTAGTTAAAATTGTGAACATAAAAAAAGGGAGGCTAAGTCTCCCCTTTTTTATGTTGTTTTCTAAGCGTTTTTTCTGCTCTACACAGATAGTAATTAGCTCAGCTAAGTAATTCATATTTTCGCAAATAGCCCC
Organism: Glaciecola sp.; assembly: GCA_047628735.1. Taxonomy (GTDB): domain Bacteria; phylum Pseudomonadota; class Gammaproteobacteria; order Pseudomonadales; family Pseudohongiellaceae; genus UBA9145. The sequence continues at coordinate 40,889 of JBLHVT010000005.1, read as the reverse complement.
GAAGCTGATGATAGCTTAGTCCCAAAGTTTCAGCGGCTTTCTTCTGATTAAACTGACTTTGCTCCATTGCCTGCTTAAGCAAGCCTATTTCAAAATCCTGAACTTCAGTTTTGAAGTCTATCGTAGTCCCTTGGTCAATATCTCGAGCCAACTGAACACTCGCCTTGTTGCTGTGTTCCTCGTTAGCACTGACAGAGGACTCGACCCTACTGCTTGGCATCCTATTGCTAAGTCGATAAGGAGAATCAAAAGGATTAAAAACCAGCCTCGTAATACTGCCTCCGGTATTCTGATATACCGCGCGCTCTATGACATTTTTGAGCTCGCGTATATTGCCTGGCCAAGAATAACTACACAAAGATTTAGCTACTTTATCCGAAAATCCTGAGAAAAAATCACCCCCGATTTCTTTTACCATGCCCACCGCAAAATGCTCTGCCAGTATTAATATATCCTCACCTCGCTCTCTAAGCGGCGGCAACGTCACAACATCGAATGCCAATCGGTCCAAAAGGTCTTCCCTAAAACGATGTTGCCTGGCAAGATCCGGCAAATCCTCATTAGTCGCCGCAACAATTCTGACATCTACCTGAATAGTTTCATTGCCACCTAAACGCTCGAACTCGCCATACTCAATAACGCGAAGGATTTTTTCCTGTACTGACAGGTCCGTGTTCGCCAACTCATCAAGAAATAAGGTGCCCCCATGAGCTCTTTCAAAATATCCTTTGCGCTGCTTGGTAGCGCCTGTGTAGGCGCCGGCTTCATGGCCGAAAAGCTGCGCCTCCAGTAGTGTTTCACTCATCGCAGCGCAGTTAATCTTTAGAAAGCTGCCTTCCCAGCGTTGGGATAGAAAATGCAGCCTAGCCGCGATCAATTCCTTGCCAGTTCCCCGCTCACCGACAATAAGCACCGGCTTATTCAAAGGCGCCACAAGAGAAATATGCTCCTGCATCTCAAGAAAACAAGAGGATTCACCTATCATTCTAGGTGCTGAGTTTTGATTAACCATAATTGTCATTTAAATCATCTGCGTAAACTATAAAAATGCGACAACAAGCAGTTTAGACAATTATCTACAAGGCCACATTCACGAGTAGTCAAAATTACCACTTGTTGGGTTTTTTAGCTATCAGAGCAAATTAAAAGTTCAATGCGGAAGTTTAATCTTTAATATTTTCAGTGAGTTAAGGAATTTTAAAAACTTGGCACGGCAACTGCTATGTATAAGATAGTCCAACGTTAAATTGGTCTAAATTTGATTAACGGTACATTTGAGGTATCACCAATGAGCATATTTTCAAGACTATCTGACATTATCAACTCCAACATCACGTCGCTGCTCGACAAAGCAGAGAACCCGGAGAAGATGATCCGTATGGTGATTCAGGAAATGGAAGAAACCTTAGTTGAGGTTCGCAGCGGTACCGCTAAGGTTATCGCTGAGAAGAAAACCCTTTCCAGGCGCGCCGATCAACTCAAGAAACAAGCACGGGACTGGGAAAGCAAAGCCGAACTTGCTCTTTCTAAAGGTCGCGAAGATCTCGCCAAAGCGGCATTGATGGAAAAGTCCAACATTACTGCCAGCGTTGAGATAACTGAGAAAGACCTGCACAAACTAGACGAAACTTTAGATAAACTCAGTTCTGAGATCGAACAGTTGCAAGCGAAACTGAACGATGCCCGTGCCAGGCAAAAAACTATCGTCATTCGCACCAAAGCCACTGAATCAAGACTGGATGTAAATCGGCAGCTCAACAATTACACTATTGACAATGCGCTGGACAAATTTGAGTATTACGAAAAGAAAATCGATCAAATGGAAGGACAGATGGATAGCGCCCACCTCGAGAAGCGCGGCTTGCAGAATGAGTTTGACGAGCTTGAGAAAGAAGAGTCTATCGATCGTGAACTAGAAGAACTTAAGAATAAACTTAAAGATCAGTAGGGATATGTCATGGTTTTTTTCGAATTCCTAACAGCTACGGTAGCAATGACGCTTGGTGCGATCACGATTTGGATTTTTATCTTTCGAAAAGACAAACGCCATGACCCTGCGCCTTTGCCATCAGATAAAAGCCTCAACGTCTCAGAGCTATCATCAATGGCCGAGTCATTGAATCAGCGCATTGACGTATTGGAATCAATCCTAGATGCTGAAGTACCAGAGTGGAGAGAGCAAAATGAGCAGCGCAGCGAATAGCGGGTTTAGCGGCTTACGCAGAAATACCAAAGATGCAAAATGGCTAGGGGTGTGCGCCGGTGTTGCAAACTGGCTTGATATCCCTGCGACAATTGTTCGTATCGTTTTTGTTATCTGTGTTCTCACGTGGCCAACACTTATCTTGGGCTACTTTATTTTGTACTTCTGCCTTTCTAATGACCTGGACACAGCCAAAGTTAAGGACTATGTCAGTAATTCGAAAATTAAAAGTCATTTTCAAAACGTTAACTACCGCAAACCCATTTATAAAAATACGCGCGATAAACGCATTGCAGGTGTTTGTAGCGGCATAGCAGACTATCTAGAGGTCAGCTGCTTCGCTGTGAGAGCGGTAACACTTGGTTCCCTTTTTGTTTTTGGCCCTTTTACTTTTTGGGCTTATTTAATTTGCGCTTTTGTGTTTGATCCAGATCCCTCCACGATGGACAGTGATACCTACGCGAGAAAAATGGCCAAAAAACAGCGCTGGAGCGATAAACGTCGCCAGCGCAGTGAGTATCGAGCCGAAAAGAGAGCGCGGCGCTATGGTTACAGCAATAGCTATGTCAACGAAGAGTACCGGTCAAAGGGGGGCGACAGCGAAACCCGGGAAGATGATGAAGTTAGTGGAGCTAAAAACAACGAGTCGTCAAATTACTCCTCTCAGGAGTGTGCCACACTCTATAAAACCCTAGAAATTAGGCTACGAGATATTGAAGCCTACATGACTTCAAAACAGTTTCGTCTGCACTGCGAAATCAATCGTATTTAGGGGGCCTTTCGGGCCAGTGCTGGTGTAATGAGCTATAGTATGGTCCAAACGTTCATCAAGTAGTCCTTTTAAACTGCAAATACTTGATTCCCTGAGCCGCTAGAAAGCAGTAAACTATGGAACAATTGATTCAAGTTCCCATTCGGCCCGAGTTTATGAAGTTCTGCCAGACATGTGCATCACCCATCATACTTAGAGTACCAGAGGGTGATGATAAGCCCCGCCATTGCTGTAGCAACTGTGACAGCATTTTTTATCAAAACCCAAACAATGTGGTCGGTACCCTCCCCGTCTTTGAGGATAAAGTACTTTTATGCCGCAGAGCCATTGAACCGCGACTCGGCAGATGGACGCTACCCGCTGGCTATATGGAAAACGGCGAATCTAGCCTAAACGGCGCGATTCGAGAAACAAGAGAGGAAGCCGGAGCTGAGATCATCATAGAAAGTGACTCTCTATACGCTTTGTACAACTTACCAACTATCAATCAAGTGTATATGTTCTTCCGAGGTGAACTGGCTAATCTAGACTTTGCCCCCGGCGCAGAATCTCTTGAAGTCGAACTGTTTAAACAAGCCGATATTCCATGGAAAGAAATCGCCTTCCCTGTGGTAAAAACGACCCTCGAGCTGTATTTTGAGGATATAAAGACCCGTCATTTTCCGGTTAGGATGTTTGATGTTCATCATCATAAAGACACCGGCGTAACCACCAACCTTATAAGCCATAGCTCTTTAAATGATAGCTTCGTAAATGGCAGCTCTAAAAAAAAGTAACCGACTCTCCACTCCCCTAAATGCTAGCGCCGGGGTAGTGGACGGAATACCAGCCTCAGAAAGTTTCATTTTTTAGAAGTCTGTCCCAAAAATTGTCTTCAATGCCCTTTCCAGCCTTAACAAAACCCGTCATTGCTGCTACCTTAAATCATGGGAGATATTTGTTTGGGTTTAGCTGCTGCAACTCAGATAGGTGCCTATGGGTAGCCAAGCTCAATGTTTTCGGCAATGGTCCTATGGCTCCGTTTTAGCAGTCTTAAGCCTTCGATTAATAAAAGATTAAAAGTGGTAACAAATTATGGAAATCCTTCTTCTTCCAGCCTTATTCGCTATTGTAGTAAAGCTCGCCATTTTTATTCGCTATGGCGAATTGTTAATGCGAGACAATATCAATCTTGCCCTATTCCTGATTGCCGCCTGCTTTTTAAATCTTATCGAAATGTTTGGCTATGAACATAACTATCAGGGCAACACCATGCTGGTGATATTACTAGCATACTATTGCGCGGCCGCTTTCCTGATTCATTCCTATCTAAATCTCGCTATTCAATTTTCTGGTTTTAGTTGGCGTTTACCTATGGTGAGACGAACACTGAATACTTCATTAGCATTATTGATCCTCAACATCATATTTAATCGCCACTTGATTGCTGGCGGGGTATATACCGATATCGCAATTACTCGAGTAGCGGGTTCCGCTTACTGGATCATTCAAGTCTATCTTGTATTCGGCATAGTATTAGGCACTACTCTTTTGACTAGAGGGTACAGACATTTACGCTCTAACCATGCCCGCCAGCGATGCTTTGTGATGTTGTTAAGCACGCTTCCACCGAGCATAGTCACTTTGGTAATTTTAGGTAGCATGGCCGCTGGCATAGCTGTCACAGCAGCACAATTCATGCCCGTGGCAATAACAATGATGCTCGGAATGATTGTCTACGCTGAAGAAAAGACACGGCTTTTCAAGTTGCTTGCAATGGTTCCCTACAGCCGAGAACGAAAACTGCATAGACAAGTCATTGAAAAACTAACTGATTGCATTTCAATAAGTGACGACCCACAGTCTGAGAATACCTTAAATTTAAAACAGATGATGCGCGAGTTTGAAGGTAGCGTTGTGGAACATACAGTTGGCTACTACAGCGGCAATCAAAAAATGGCAGCCCAAGCCCTTGGAGTTTCTGAAGCGACTATCTCCCGCCGCGCTCGAGCGCTCAGTTTCAAATAAACTAGCGTGGTATAGCACAAAAAAGGGCTATGGGAAGGTAAAGTAGGAAGGAATGTTAGGAGCTTAAAGTAGGAAAATACAGAAAGAATTTAGGACAAAACACAGCAGTAAAAAACGCTGCCGCGTAACCGATCTAAACCTCTGCCAGAATAGGCGCTACCGAGTAAGCCACTTCTTCAAAGGGATGGGCTTCTTTCATGGCAGTTATTGCTTTGCCAGCAATCAAGCTGTCACACACCATTTCAACCTTGTATTCAGCCAGTATCTCAATTTTATTGGCGTTTCCCACATAGGGGTTACTGCCTGCAAGCGGTCTAAACTGACCCTGCCCAAGAGTCTGCCAAGCACAGCAATCATAGTCTCCAACTTTTCCAGCACCGGCACAAAACATAGCGGTCTTTACAGACTCCAGATGGGACCCTGGGACATAAAATTCAATTTTCACTATGCTTTGCGTCACGATGGCTACCCCAGCCACTTTCGCGCATTTCGAAACATTCGTATGGTCGGTGCATCTTCTGCCCAAACATCCGGTTTCCACGAGTTTTGGCTTGCTCTAAAGACACGCTCCGGATGCGGCATCATAATAGTAACGCGGCCATCGTCGCTGCAAAGTCCAGCAATCGCGGCGAATGAACCGTTTGGGTTAGCGGGATAATCAGCGGTGATCTTACCGTGATTATTGACGTATTGAAGTGCCAAATTAGCCGATTGTAGAAACCGTGATTCTGCGTCGCTGTTGGCAAACTCTGCCCTGCCCTCACCATGGGCCACGGCAATAGCAATTTGTGAACCCGCCATGTCAGCCAAGAATGCAGACTTTGTGTCCTGCACCGTGGTCAAACTTAATCGCGCCTCAAATTGCTCCGAGCGGTTGCGTTGAAAAGTCGGCCAATCATTAGCGCCCGGAATCAACTCATGAAGCAACGACACCATTTGGCAACCGTTGCAAACCCCTAGGGTCAGAGTGTTCGGGTTTTCAAAATACTTTTTAAACTGGCGCCTAACCTCATCATTAAACAAGATAGTCTTAGCCCAGCCACCGCCAGCCCCTAAGACATCGCCATACGAGAAGCCTCCACAGGCAACAACCGTATTAAATTCTTCGAGATCTACTCTACCCTCAATGAGATCAGTCATGTGGACATCTACCGCTGCAAACCCTGCACGGTCAAATGCGGCAGCCATTTCAACATGCCCGTTAACGCCCTGCTCTCGAAGTATCGCCGCCTTAGGCAACACTCCGCTATTAATGTAAGGGGCACTAATATCGTCATTAACATCAAAGCTAAGTTTAATATTTAAGCCTGGATCGATGTCATCAAGAAGGCTGTCGTACTCTTGTTGAGCACACTCAGAATTATCACGAATTCGCTGCATCTGATAGCTAGTAGCCGCCCACTGCCGCTGCAGTTCGGCTCGACTTTTACTGATAAGGGTCTTACTACCGTGGCGCACAATTATCTGGTCTTTGTCATTCACTGAGGCAATTTGAGTAACACAATCCAGCAAAGCTAAGCGCTGAGTCAGCGCTTCGAACTCAGCTGATCGATCATCGAGAACTTGCACTACAGCGCCCAGCTCTTCGTTAAACAACAGTGAAAGTGGCTCTTGCGCTTCGTCCAAATTGATTTCCAAACCACAGCGCCCTGCGAACGCCATTTCAACTAGTGTGGTTAACAAGCCGCCATCGGAGCGATCATGATAAGACAGCAACAAGTTTGCCTGTCGGGCCTGTTGAACTAAATCAAAGAAATTAATCAAATCTTCAGCATTATCTAGATCAGGCGCCTGGCCATTCAGGTTTCGGTAAACTTGAGCCAGTGCAGACCCTGCGAGACGCTGCTGGCCACGACCTAAATCAATCACATAAAGATGGCTTGGCCCTCTGTCAGTGGCAAGCTCTGGGGTCAATGACGATCGGATATCTTTTACTGGCGCAAACGCGGTAACGACTAGCGATAGCGGCGCTGTATTACTTTTCTCTTCACCGCTATCTGAGTCTCTCCAAACCGTGCGCATAGACATGGAGTCTTTACCTACCGGGATACAGATTCCAAGAGCAGGACATAATTCCATACCTACCGATTCAACGGTGGCAAAGAGCTTTTGATCTTCACAGCCATGACCTGCAGCTACCATCCAATTAGCCGAAAGCTTGATGTCATTCAGTCTGTCTATTTCCGCGCAAGCAATATTAGTAATCGCCTCACCTATCGCCATGCGACCAGACGCTGGAGCATTAAACAGCGCCAGCGGCGAGCGCTCTCCCATTGCCATCGCTTCACCGCAATAACTGGTGAACGATGACGCTGTTATAGCCGCATCAGCCACGGGCACCTGCCAAGGACCAACCATTTGATCGCGGTGAACCAGCCCGGTGATCGTTCGGTCTCCGATCGTTATTAAAAATGATTTACTGGCAACTGATGGTAACGCCAAAACTCGATCAATAGCCTCACCCAGCTCAATACTGGTGATGTCAAATTCGCTAGATACAGGCTCTGGCGTGACCGCTTTTCGGTGCATCTTAGGCGCTTTACCGAATAACACATCCATAGGCAGATCGATTGGCTGATTCCTAAAATGGCTGTCGCTTAGTCGAATATGTTTTTCGTCAACAGACTCGCCCACCACCGCAAACGGACAACGCTCTCGAGTACAAATGCTTTCGAACCTTGCTAAATTAGATGGATTTACTGCTAGCACATAGCGTTCTTGGGATTCGTTACACCAAATCTCAAGAGGCGACATTTCAAGTTCGGCGTTAGGAATATCCCGAAGGTTAAAGTTGCCACCCGTGCCTCCGTCTTTGACAAGCTCAGGTAGCGCATTGGATAAACCACCCGCACCCACATCGTGAATGAAACCAATAGGGTTGTTAGTTCCTAATTGCCAGCACTGATCGATGACTTCCTGACAGCGACGCTCCATCTCCGCGTTTTCTCTTTGCACGGATGCAAAGTCTAAATCTTCGTTACCTGTGCCGGCTGCCATCGAAGATGCCGCCCCACCGCCTAAGCCAATCAGCATAGCGGGACCACCTAAAACAATGAGTTTAGCACCTAGGTCAATCTGACCCTTTTCCACGTGCATTTCTCTAATGTTACCAATACCGCCAGCGATCATGATGGGCTTATGGTAGCCCCGCACTTCATCAATGCCGGCTTCGTTAGTTTTAACTTCTTCAAATGTTCGGAAATACCCACATAGGTTGGGCCTACCAAATTCGTTGTTGAATGCAGCGCCTCCCAGCGGCGCCTCGATCATAATATCGAGCGCCGAGGCAATGTGCGCTGGCTTACCAAAGTCCACTTCCCAAGGCTGCTCAAAGCCGGGGATTTTCAAATTGGAGACACTAAACCCAGTCAAACCCGCCTTAGGCTTGCCGCCTTTCCCAGTCGCCCCCTCATCTCTAATCTCCCCGCCAGACCCGGTTGATGCGCCAGGAAAAGGAGCTATAGCCGTTGGGTGATTGTGAGTCTCCACTTTCATCAGAATATGAATAGGTTCATCAACAAATTCATACTGCTTTGATTCTGGATTCGGAAAAAAACGTTCGCCTTGGCTGCCGCTCATGACTGCTGCATTATCAGAATACGCAGAAAGAACATTTTGCGGCGAGCAAGCATGCGTATTTCGAATCATTGAAAACAAAGAATGGGCCTTTTCCTCACCGTCAATTTCCCAGCTGGCATTAAAAATTTTGTGGCGACAGTGCTCAGAATTTGCCTGCGCGAACATCATCAATTCGACGTCATTTGGATTGCGTTTAAGCGCAGTAAAACTGTCTACTAAGTAATCTATTTCGTCATCTGCCAAGGCCAGACCCAGAGCTGAATTGGCCTCTGCCAAGGCCTCTCTTCCGCTGCCTATAATATCTACCGATAACACTGGCTTGGGCTGCGCTGTCCTGAACAAAATAGCCGCGCCAGCAGTGTCCCCCATCACCGTTTGCGTCATCCTGTCATGCAGCAAACTATCAAGTTGCAGCAATTGTGTGCTGCTTAGTGGTGCCGTGACCGATATTTTAAATTGGATAGCACGCTCAACACGCTTAACCGAAGTCAAGCCACAATTGTGGATGATGTCAGTAGCCTTACTGGACCAAGGGGAAATAGTGCCTGGGCGCGGCGTTACTATACGCTCGAGCACTATGACTCCGACCGGATCAGCGCCAGTTGCCGAGTTGCTATAGGCAGTGCCATAGCTTAACAAAGAGCCGACAATTTTGGTTTGCTCTTCGGTTAGCGCCTGTGTCGTATCGGTCAAGTGAACATAACGAGCATCAATAGCATCGATGCAGGAGATTTTACTTTGCAGAACGTTAAGTAGTTTGGAGTTATTGAAGGGAGAAAGAGCCGAAGCCCCAAACATCACTTGCATGGAGGATAAGTCCTTTGATTAATTTACAGAAGAAGCAGCTGAACTGCCTGACTATGCGCAGGCAGGATGATAATTGATTTACAGCGTAAATTCAGAAAAAAATAGTGGCTTATTTAGCTAACCTTTCATGCGCCGCTACAAGAGGGCTCAGTACTTTGAAGTGATCAGAGCAGCGCTTAAGATTGCGGCTGATATCTCCCTGCTTCTTTGGACACGATCACAATACCATTTTGATCTTCAATCCAAAAATCAACATGCGAGAGACTAGTTATATCTTCGTCATCACCTGTAAAAAACGGTTTTGCTTTTACTGAGTAGGTCATCCCGACACGGGCGTTGAAGCGCAGAGTTCGGTTAAGTGATTCGCGAGAAGACGCATAGCTAACGAGGGCTGAGGCTAAGCCTTTTTGACTGCCCATATCCCAATAAAAATACACCGCAATATCGTGAAAACCTGGGGCTACTTCGACTAAGTTATAACCCAAACTGTTTTCTATCGATTTACCATCGATACCATAAAATTTCACGGCATCTACATAGCGATTAATTGTGTCTCGACGAACGTATTGAGAACCGCTTATTTTAGCAACTTGCAGTGTTTCGCGAGGGGCACCCAAGTAGGCTTTGTAAGTGTATGAATCTGCACAGCCGCTGAGTAACGCAAGCACGAGAAGCTTTGGGAGAAGGGTTAGAAGAAGGGTTAAAAATCTCATAGTTTCTGGCTATCGGCGCCTAAAAATTTGATGTGTGGGATTTTATACAAGCGCTGCGGCAATAGATCAAGCTTTCGAACGCTTTGATTTAAAAAATGTCTGCATAATCAACCTGCAGTCCTCAGCGAGCACGCCCTCAATTACCTGAAGCTCGTGGTTAAAATGGGGAGCTTGCCCTAACGTCATCTGACTTATCAGCGCGCCGGCTTTTGGCTCTCGAGCGCCAAACACCACGGTGTCTATTCTGGCGTGCACCATAGCGCCGACACACATCGCACAGGGCTCTATAGTGACATACATCGTAGTTCCAAGCAGGCGATAGTTTTGCTCAGAATCACAGGCTTGTCTTATGGCCTGTATTTCAGCATGGGAAGTTGGATCATTAGACGTGATAGGACGGTTGCAGCCGACGCCTACGAGCTTGTCTCTATAAACAACAACAGCACCCACTGGCACCTCATCTAATTGTCTTGCCCGCTCAGCCTCAGCCAAAGCCAAAGCCATCCAGCGTTCATGAGTTTCCAAGTCCGCGACAGATTCACCTGTAGATGACATATTGATCACCTCTCATCATCGGTACCACTGTTGGAGAGCTTTGATACTACGAACAGTCCAGCCGAAACAGACGGTCCAATTGTGAAGGCAAACAAAAAAGTGCCTAAACCCACTGTGCCACCTAGGAAAAAACCTAATACGACAACCACAATTTCGATGCTTGTTCTGACTCTAGCGATAGGATATTGAGTCACCCTTTGCAGCCCCGTCATGAGTCCATCTCTGGGGCCGGGCCCTAAATGCGCCATTAAATAAATCGCACTACCAAACCCAACCATGATGATTCCTGCCAGGCACTCCAGCCCTTTGAAAATAAAGGCCTGAGGATATGGCAGCCAAGGCAAGCTGTAATCAATAACAACCGCGATAATCAGGGCATTAAGCAGCGTGCCGAGCCCAGGGGTTTGCTTAAGCGGAATCCATAGCAGCAGAACCACAGCGCTAACGAAGAAAGTCGTCAAACCGATGCTAATATCTGAGATTTCGGCAATACCCTGCGATAGAACGATCCACGGACTGACTCCGAAACCCGCCGCTATCATCAATGCCTCACCTAAGCCAAATAGAGTTAAGCCTAAACAAAGCAAAAACAACGTGTTAGATGCGGGTTTAAAATTCAGCGGATGGCTGGAACTCCAATTCACGGTAGGTACTGCTTTGACCGCGAATAATTTCACAGCGCCATCTCGGCAAGTTCATCGGAGCGATATTTCTCCAGAAGCGCCCATAGCCGAGCAAGCGTGTCTATATCAAGAACACCAGAATAGTCGATTGGCCGAAAGTGCAATTGAAATGCTCGCACAGTGAATTGAGTTTGAGTATCCACTATGCCGGTTAACTCTATCTCATAGCCTAAGGTTGACAGTGCTAGCTGGACTGATTCTACAGCAGGCCTGGAACCACTAAATAAACGCATATACTTTGCAACTATCTCATCATCTGGCCAAGGACCGATGCCTTCATTGTAAAGTCGCTGCCAGGGGAACAAAGGACCAGGATCTGACTTTCTCATTATGGCAATGTCAGAATGGCCGACGATGTCGATAGGGTCCAGCTCAGGATAACGCGCAAGGATATCTTTGATTAAGGTGATAAGAAGATAAACCTGTTCATCTGAATAAGGCAAAAATCTACAGGAGACATCCCTAACAGCGGACTCGGATAGCGGCTTAGCAACGCTGCCACCGCACTTAAATTCATTAACAACTTCTATTCCTATTGAGCGGTTGTTCAAAGACGACTCTTCTGCCCAATAACTCCTGCCTGCATGCCACGCCCGCCGATGCTCTGGAACTAAAGAGTAAACACGCAGTTTATCTAAGGGGTAAGAACGATCATTAATTTCTGGAACCATGTAATGAACACTGACCGGATTTGATGTCTTCGTGGTGAGTAGGCGCAAAGATTCTGAAAAATTTTCTGAGGTACCATGAATAACCAAATAATCGACTCGACTATTTTGATTAGATGAGTTCACTAATACGTAAGAGTTCGAATTGCAGTGACTTAATAGAAACAGCGAAGCCAGAATAACGAATCGACGAGACGCTAACAACTTCATGCGTTGAACAGTGCAAATGCAGAAAATAAACCGAGTCATAGCGTTAACGACAATTGCAAACAGGGCAATGTCTTTCCCTGATGATAACAAAAAATCTCATCTTTAGCGTGAACCTCAAAACCAAATCCCTGCAGTATTTTTAAAAACCCTGCGTTGCCTTGTAAGCAGCTTGCTACAACTTTACCGCCTATGTGCTTAGTAGAGGCATGCAGTAGTAACGCCTGACCTGCTTGCGTTGCATAGCCTTTTCTCCAATAGCTTTCTCCCAACCAAAATCCAAGCTCGTGATGGCCTTCATCAGTAGCAACTAATCCAGCACCACCGATCAGCACATCAGGTAGAAAGATATTGAAGTTAAATTCCATGTGGCTGATAACGCTAACCCAAGACTCAGCTTCTGATAAGCTATCGGGGTTAGGAAGACGCCCAAGCCATTTCGCAACCTTCCAATTATCAAGTTCAAGACAGAGCGCTTTAGCATCAAAAGGACTAGGTTTTTTAAAAATCAAGCGCTTAGTTTGAATTTCACGAATTCCCACTTAACTAACTCTCACTTAATTAATTCCCACTTAAGCCCTTCTCTCAAGCCGGTATTGAATAGTACCCTATAGACGATAAATACATACGAATTGTAGGCTGCCGCACTAGGCTAATTTCCTATTCGTAATTAAATACATTTTCCAAAGGCTCGCCAAAAATGTTCGATATTTTAAAAGCCACCTCTAAAGATGGAGAGTATTTATCTTTTTCTATAGCGATAATAGTTTGACGAGTTACATAAACTTTCGTCGCCAATGTCTGCTGAGACATTTCACCCGCCTCAAACCGCAGTTTTCTAATGTTGTTACTCAATCGCTTAGACAACTTGGATACCCTTACGGTAATAATAAATTTGGGTAACAAAACAAGCCACTTCCGCCAAAACAAAGAACAAGAGTAGTAAGTGGGCTAAGTATGATGGTGATGTAAAAATTAGATTGTGATAAAAATTAAACCAAGTTCCTGAACCTTCAATTATAAGATGGATCAATAGAAACCAAATTCCAATACACAATGTCCAGTAACCATTTCGACGAGAAACCAGCTCGATGAGCTTATCCCTTTCATCTTCCATAGCGTTCTTGTTCCTGATAGCCATAAAAGTCTGGATGACGATCTCAAGGATTACAATGAGCATAATTATACCAATAAGATCGCTAACACTGAGCCCCTCATTTACAACCAGTGTTAAATTGGAAAATACGTAATAATAATACCACCCGAATATCAATAGAGTGACTACGAGCGAGGCAATAACACTTTTCTCTTTGAAGGAAAAATCCATAGTTATCCTTATGTATAAATATTTTTACATAATGTAAAATATTTTTAACATAAAATCAAGCTTGGCTTAACTACTACTCCACTCTAAATTAGCCCCACATCAATGTCCCAAAATCGCTAGGCTGTATAGTCGCTCAGCCTGCCTATAACGACCGAACCAAACAAAAATCATTTTTTATAGCTACCAGCTGAACGAATAATGACTCTTGGCCTGTCTTCAAAATGCCCGTCTCGTCATGATCCAGCCTTTAGGTCACCACTGATAAACCCCAAAAGCAGTGCAAGCCATTCTGCGTCAATTTCTAGCAAGTCGACTATGGCCAGCTTTTTTGCTCAAAGATAAAGAGGTTGTCGAATTCAAAAATCGAGTGCTATGTTACAAATAGTTTTCTAGCAGACCTGCAACCATTGGGCTAACGGCGCAATTAGATGTGGGCCATCGCTGTCGCATGCAAGTTAATTCAGGCAGTTCCGAAAGGAATGATCAAAATTGATTTCACTTTCAAGCAAAATTCGCTGATTGGATTAGTCCATCCCTAAGCCACATTCTTTAAAGACCGCATATGACACCACAGCGGCGGTAATGAACCGAGATCAGACTCTGTTGGGTTTTTAAATTTCTAGCCTCTCCTGTAAAAGCATGCTAGGCTGTTAAGAACTCTTAAAATAGAAAAAACAAAATATGAGAGTCAAGATTTCAATCCATAAAAAGTGCGTTTGGAAAATCCCCTTTGAGGCGGCTATTATTGAACTAGCGTCTTTTATTAGACACTTCTTAAACATCATAATAATGCCTGTAAAACCTATGGGATTGCTACTACGCTAAAGAGAGAATCAGTATTCCTCAAATTGGTTATTCGCCTCCCTGCAACGTTAAAAAATAAGAGATTCTCAATGTTTACAAAAAAAATCGGCGGTGGCTTAGCCGCAGCAGCCACTCTTTCAATGGTTTCATTCCTAGCACAAGCTCAAACTCCCGCTGAATTCGCAGGATATAATGTCAAGTTTTCGCCAAGGATTGACCTTTCAACGACCAATACTGATAACGCCCTAAATACAAAAAGCAAAGTTGACGACACTATCGCTGATCTTTTATTCAGCGGAAATCTTAATTTAAGCAAAGAGGGCCAAACTATAGATTCAGATTTCGGATTTAAATCGACACAGCATTTGGAACTTGAAGCAGAAGAAATTGATGATTTCTACGGCAGTTTAAGCTTGCTTCAAAATTTCTCCGAATCCTTCATGGTTAAAGCTGGAGTTCGTTATGACGACTCTACAATAACTCGAAACGCCATCATAGAGGGTGATGCAGACGGACGGACGGACATCACAACATTAACGCAAAGTATTGAAAGCAGCTATAAAACAGGCAAGCAGCAATATTCTTTTTCTTTGAAGCGTGATGACTTAGATACCTTAGATACCGAGAAGTTCGATATATTAGTTAATAGAGATGATGAGGACAGGATTGAGACAGACCTTTCGTTAAAATGGAACTACATGTTGAACGATGTATTTCAGCCTTCTATTAAATTAACTTTCAGCGAAATAGACTATGAGCAAGAGAAGGACGACTTTGGTCTCGAAAGAACTTCAGATGTAATAGAACTGCTTGTCGGTGGTAATCTGAAGCTCGGCACTCGTGTAAATGTTAGCGGAGAGGTTGGCCACTATTCAAGAGACTACGAAGGTGTGAATTTTGAAAACATCGAAGCGACTATTGGCAATGCCTCGATTGGCGCACAGGTGAACGATAAACTTACGGCCTATGGAATTTATTCACGCTCTTTTGCCGAGATGAATATAGACGCAACTCCCGGGCTTTTTGTTGACGTATACTCTGCAGGCTTAAACTACAGCGCCTCTGAGAAGCTATCTTTTAGCGGAAGTGTGAGACAAGTAAACACAGAGATGGAGCTTATTGATATAAAAATAAGAGATTACGTAACAACGGTAGGGACTTCGTATAACTTTAATGCACGCTATAGCGCTGGATTAAACTACTCTTACAGCCGTCGCACTTCGAATAACTCAGGAATGCAAGACTTTAACGCGAATGCTTTTACTCTAAAACTCTCTGCCGCGCTGTAAAGAAAAAAATGTAAGTTAATATCTTCACTCATTGGATAATATGATTGTGTAACAAGATAGTTTTTTAATAAAGAAGTTAATGATGCCTCGTGCATCATTAACTTCTTTACGGTTGTCGCCATACCCAACTCTCAGACTAACCCCTCCGCTCAAGAATGCTATTAAATGGCTAGCACAATAAGTTAAACCTCCGAATTGATCGCTTTCAAGGCGCTATCGATAACGCCAATGCCCTTAATCAATAGCTGATTCTCGATAATTAATGGTGGCAATAATTTTAAAACATTTTGTTCGGCCCCGCACAGCTCAATGATTAATCCATTCAAAAAAGCGGTTTTTACCAGCGATTGCGCCACATGCGGTTGCCAAAATTCTAGACCGCGTATCATCCCCCGACCTTTGATAGCCCTAATAGTCTTTGGGAATCTACTTTGAAGATCTTGCAAGGCCTCTTGGACTAAAAGTGATTTTTCATGGATCTCGTCAGCGAACTGAGATGTCCGCCAATAATCCAATGCTATTTTGGCTGTAACGAAGGCGAGGTTATTTCCGCGAAAAGTTCCTGTATGTTCTCCGCTTTCCCATTGATCAAATTCTGGCTTCAATAACAATAAAGACATCGGCAGCCCAAAACCACTGATGGATTTTGACAGGGCGATCATATCAGGTTTTATGCCTGCCTCTTCATGGCTAAAAAAGCATCCACTACGACCACAGCCAACTTGAATATCATCAACAATCAGCAACATATCAAATTCATTGCAAAGAAGTCGTAGCTCTCTAACCCACTGCGGGCACGCAACGTTAACGCCGCCTTCAGCCTGAATTAATTCCACAATCACTGCTGCAGGAAGATCGATACCACTACTTTTATCGATGAGCAACTTACGAACGTAATCCAATGTGTTCACACCATCGCCCATGTAGCCATCATAGGGCATAAAGGTTACATTGCGGCGATCAACGTAAGCTTCATTACGATAATTCTGGCTTCCAGTGACAGCCAAAGCACCTGACGTTAAGCCGTGAAAGGCATTTGTAAAGGAAATCACATTAGATCGCTGCTTTATTTTTCGTGCTAGCTTTAAAGCCGCCTCTACGGCATTGGTGCCTGTGGGCCCGGTAAACTGAACCTTATAATCTAATCCTCGTGGATCTAAAATTACCGACTTAAATGTTTCTAGAAAATCACGTTTGGCAGTGGTCGCCATATCCAACCCATGAACGACGCCCCCAGATTGTAAGTAGCTAATCAGGGCTTCGGTCATTATCGGATTATTATGGCCATAGTTTAGTGAGCCTGCACCAGCAAAAAAGTCGATATAAAAATTCCCTTCTTCATCGATAAGTTCGGCTCCAGAGGCAGACTCAAAAACCTTAGGGAAAGATCGACAATATGACCTTACATTTGATTCAGTTGAATCGAATATGTTCATAGCGATGACTCCCTCACAATACGGCTGATAATTTCTGCATTAGCCTCCAACGGCTTCTGATACAACATATCATTATGCAAACCAGTCCCTTGATAAGTTCGATAGCAACCATTAGTCGCTTGTGCCCAGGCGGAAAGATGCATAATCAGCTTACCTTCATTATCATGAAATTTATCCTGTCCTGCTTCCGCGAGTATCACATGCAGATTCGCATTCAAAAGAAGTAGGTCTACGGTTTCTTCGATGTAATTATAATAGCTTGAAATCTTGCGTACTACTTTGTCCTTTAGCAATGGACTCGACACATAAGGCTTGATGGTCTCGTGATTCAAAAAATCTTCAGTGATTCGCTTTGTTTCATTTGGATCAAATTGGTAGGCAGCCATCTTTCGAGAAGAATCCACCATAATTATATCTTTAACCAACCTCCCGCGTAGCTCTAGCGCATTTGCCACATGACAAGCTAAATTACCGCCCGCTGAATATCCAAACAAAGTAATTTCACCTTGTGGCTGCTTTTCCTCAATTAAGTCAGCATACAGCGTATCGCGATTCTCGTTTTCGATAAAGTTAAAAGCAAATAGCCGACAGTTTTCAAGTTTTTCAGCCAATGGTATGTAACCTAATACGTCTCCCGTGCCAGGAGGGAAGGCAAACAAGTTAGGGCCATCAGCTTGATTGAGTTGCACCATGGGGCTATCAGCATACTCCTCACCAAACTCAAGTGAATCTAATACTTTCCCTGTTAATTCCCGCAAGGTCTTTGCTTCAAAAACTGCAGACAATGGTAACGATACTCCCATCCCGTTATATATCATTGCCAACAATTTAGTCGCTCGTAAGCTATGCCCCCCTAAGTCGAAGAAGTTATCATTTGCGCCAAACTGTGTTTGCGCCAATACCTCACCTTGGATCGGCTTTTGCTGCTCAGCAGAGTCGCTAAGAATCTCTTGCCAGATACCAGCCATCTGCTTTTCGGCCTCTAACACTAACTTTACGTCGGATGAATGGCCTGCTCGAAAATTTTCTGGCGCCGGCAATTGTTTGATGTCTACTTTACCATTTCGATTTAGCGGAAACTGCGCCAGCTTTATGATATGGCTTGGCACCATGTAATTAGGTAACTTATGAGAAACGAAATGCTTAACATCCACAATCGACAAATTGTCCTGACCGGTAACATAGGCAAGCAACTCGAGACCCTCCTCTACTTGCCGCGTTATCACAACCACTTCTTGAACATCAGGGTGTTCACTAATATTTTTCTCTATGTCAGCAGGCTCAATACGAAACCCCCTCACTTTTACCTGATCATCAATTCGGCCTAAAAATTCAAGATTGCCATCTTCAAGCCATCGCGCTCTATCTCCTGTGCGATACAAACGCTGGTCTTTCAAAAACTCGCAATACACAAAGCTAGCAGCGGTACTATCAGGCGCATTTAAATAGCCTCGAGCAACCCCATCTCCACCGGCATATAACTCTCCCACCACCCCAATGGGAAGAGGCCTCTCTAAATCATCTAAGACATAAGCGGTAGAATTCGAGATTGGTTTACCAATTGGAACCGTCATCGCTTGACTGTCGGTCACCTCAAAAAAAGTAGTGAACGTAGTGTTTTCCGTGGGTCCATAGCCATTAATTACTCGTAAGTCAGGAAATAGGGATTTTAACTGGGTCAAGGTTTCAACCGACGCTTTTTCACCACCCGTTATAAGAGTTCTTAAATGCCCAAATATTTCAGGTGCTAAACGGGCAACTACATTTAACAAGCTAGTCGTGAAAAACATACAGGTGATTTCTTCATCCTTCACCAAGCTATACAGACGCTTAAGGTCGAGTATGTCCTTCTCTGCGCCATAGCAAACACTTGCACCGTTTAACAACGGCCCCCAAATCTCTAAGGTAGACGCATCAAACGACATGGAGCTCGTTTTAAGTACGCGGTCACTAGAATCTAATGAAAAATAGTTCGTGTTAATTACCAAGCGACTAACCGAATGATGCTCAACTAAAACGCCTTTGGGCTTACCAGTAGTACCAGAGGTGTATATCAAATAGGCAAGCGAGTTTCCATCACCGATTGGTGCAAGTCGCTCAGGCGAAAAGCGCTTGATTTCGGTCCAGTCGGTTTGTTTTTTATGGCGCTTTCGGTCCGCGGTGTTGGCTCGGTTAACTTTATCGACACAAAGCAGAGCATCAAAACTGTATGCGGACAACTCATGGAGTGAATCACCAGCCATTCGAGAAAATTCTACGCTGACTAACTCATCAATGTCTAACGTTAAATCCTCCACGTAATCTCGAGAAATAAATAAGTCGTCGTCTAGATCTATTTTGGTGTGCGCAGAACTACCATGCTGCCTTTTAAAATCAACGAGAGATTGAGCAAACTTGCCTTTGCTGTCTTGGTCCCAAAGAGTTCCTAAAAAGAGAACCCCCTTCGGCCCCATTTTACCGACTATTTTATTAACAACGTCTCGAAGATAGTTGTGGCCACTAAAAAGCTCCACGACGCTATTAATGATAACCACATCGAAATCACCCTGTTCCAATTGGTCAATCTCATGTGCAGCTAAGCATTCCAAGTGAATATTGTTTTGCTTAGTTTGCTCCGCTTTCTGAGCACACCAGTCAATAATACCAGGCGACAGATCAGTTCCCATATAGAATCCACATTTGGGTGCCAATCTGAACATGCTGATACCACTAGCGCAGCCGATCTCTAATACTCGAGTATCCTTGGTAAAAAACGGGGTAAGTTTCGTTTCAATGCTATCACCATAGGCGTCCATAACCTCACGGCTTATCCACTCCCCCGTATAGATACTTTTCCATCCGCCCCCAGAGATATCATCAAACGCTTGATCAGCGATGAAGCGCCAAATTTCTGGGTTCATCATTTCTGTATCTTCTTCAGACTCTGCATGAATACAGTCACTATCAATGCATAAGATTTCTTCTAACGCAGCACACTCCCATTGCAGCCTATTCATTTTCTTAATATGTCCCCTCGAAGAAATAAGGACAGGCGCGGCGCAATCGTCCAGCATATACTTAGCACGCTCGATGGGTAAATCTGCGCTCATTGAAAAGTAGGCGGCCCCAGCTTTTAGTACACCTAATATAGCCACAGTTGCATCACAACTTCCGTCCATCATTATTGCCACAAAAGATTCTGGCGCTATGGTTCTTGACAGAAGGTAGTGAGATAGTTTATTGGAACGCCGATCCAATTCAGCATACGTGTAAAATCTATCAGGATCTTTCACCGCAATAGCGTCAGGACTTTCATCAACCCGATGTTGGAATATCTCGTTCACTGTACTGGCGCTGGGATAGTCAGTCGCGGTTTCATTAAAACGATTCACGACATCTTGAAAACTATCCTGATCCTGCAATTCATCCAATACGCTAAAATCACCTAGCTTCAATTTTTCAACTCCTTTTGAAATCCCGCTGCAAACTTATTCATACCCACTACTCTTAGCAATTTGTTGCATAATAGCTCCCAGCATTCTTAGCTGCCGCAATGCTGATTTTTCAAGAAAAAGACTGGAATTGTATTCGAGGTCTAAGTGTAGCCGTTCACCATCATCCAAAACAAAAAGAGTAAGATCAAATTTTGCTGTTTTAAAGGGTAAATCGAAAGACTCAAAGTCTTCATCTGACGTTTCCGGTGTAGAAATTACGCGGCCTTCTTTGGCTACACTGCCTTGCGCTTTGTCCAACTCAAGACTGACATCAGAAAAGTTCTGAAAACCATAAACGACATTTAGAACTGGCTGATGTTCGCTATTTCTGTCGGGGTTTACCATTTCGACCATCCGATCAAAGGGAAACTCCTGATGCTGCATAGCACCTTGAGTTTTTTTCGCCACTTGGTCGACAAGATCTTCAAACTCAATGTCGTTATCCATAACAATGCGAATAGGTAGAATATTCACAAAAAAACCGATCAGGTTTTCAAGGTCAGGATGGTTGCGGTTAGCCACGCTCATCCCTATCACGATATCCTCTTGCTTGGTCAGTTGAAAAAGAAATAGGTTAAACACTGACAGAACTAACGTCGACATAGTCGTGTTACAGCGCTGTGAGAAAGTATAAAGCGCATTTCGCGTCGATCGCTCAATGACAAGGTTAGTGATATCCCCTTCAAATTTGCTCTTGTCCGCATCAGGAAAATCGTAAGGCAGTGCAATTTTTTCGGGAATCCCATCTAACACTTGTTGCCAGTAGTTCTTTGCACTAGTCAAATCCTGATTAAGCTGCCACTGTGTGTAATCTTTGTACTGCACCCTCAGTGGGGCAAGTGGGGATGGACGGTCTTGGCAACACGCTTCATAAAGTGCCATGATCTCTTGATAAATAACATTCATCGACCAGCCATCACCAATGATGTGATTGACTGTAAGCAATATAACGCTCTTGTTATCCTGAAGCCTAATTAATGCCAATCGTATCAAAGGAGGCTTGGTCAAATCGAATGGCACATAAGCATCTTCCGATACAACTTCCCTCGCCCGCTCCATTGAATTCTCAGCAAACGACAAGTCGACTATCTCTATCGGCAATTTCACATTGCTATGGATTACTTGCACCGGAACACCAGCAATTTCTTCGAAACCTGTCCGTAAACTCTCGTGCCTGCCAATAAGCAAGGCAAAGGCACGTTTGAGCCTGACGATGTCCACTGGCGTATGGTAGAGAAATGCTTTTGGCATATTGTAGGCGGCACCCGCCTTTCCAGTACCATGCCACTGTAGTAGCCATAAACTCTTCTGGGCATCCGATAGAGGATAATGCTTTCTGACAGGAGATACGGGAATATGCTCGAAACTCGAGACTTTCTTTGTCTCTAGAAGACCGGTCAATTCACAGAGCAATGAGTTATCAAAAAACTCATTCAACTTGATTCGCAGCCCCAGCTCTTTATGTAATCGTGCCACAACTTGCATCGCTTTTAAGCTGTGACCGCCAATATGAAAGAAATTGTCTTGCAAGCCTGGAGGCTCGTTTAGGCCGAGTACCCGCTGCCAAATTTTCGCGACATTGTTCTGCACCTCGTTCAACGGTTCGTTTAGATGAACGGTGGAGTCGGACAGCTTTTCCGGCCATACAAGACAACCCTTATCGACTTTACCATTGCTGGTCAGAGAAATTTCACCTACTTCAAGCAACGAACTAGGCAGCATATAACTTGGCAACTTGTCTGCGATAAAAGCTCGAATGTCCGATTCCAATCTACTGTTCGGTAAAGCGGCCTCTGACACATACCAAGCTACCAACTCATCATGCCCTTCGTTATTAAGTCGATACTGTACTACTGCATTTGCTACATTGCTGTGGGACGAGATACAGGCTTCGATTTCGCCCAGTTCAATACGATGACCACGTATCTTGACCTGATCATCAAGCCTGCCAAACAGATGAATAGTGCCATCGGCCAACCAACAGCCCAAATCACCTGTTTTATACATTCTAAGTCTTTCAGACCTGTCTATATTGGGTGAATATTGAATGAATTTCTCGCGAGTTAGCGCCCCCCTCTCGAAATAACCGCTTGCAACACCTCTGCCAGCAATACAGATTTCTCCTTTCACCCCAACAGGAACCGGCTGCAATGCAGAATCCAAAATAAAAACTGAAGTATTACTAATGGGTTTACCAATATGTATTTTGTCACTGCCTGGCGACACTTCTTGAACTATACAACCTACGGTTGTCTCAGTCGGACCGTATTCATTTTCAACACGCATACTAGAATTCAGACCATGCAACACGGCAACCTGTTCTGGTAACAATGCTTCTCCGCCAACAATTGCAGTCGTAATATGACTTGATTGGAGATCTAAGTCTCTTAACAAAGAAATATGACTTGGCGTTAATTTAATTGCATCAATATCATTGATACCCTGAAACGCGTAGCTAAGTATGTCGGTTAACTCTGCACGTTGAGGAAAAACAGTCAGCATTTTTCCTAAGGTTAAAGGGACAAAAAGAGAAGTAATCGTTAGATCAAAACTAATGGCGGTAAACAAACACATATTACCGCCGGTAATTTTTCCACTGTTAAGGCTGGCATCATTCCCTGCAGAGACTGCAGAGACTGCAGAGACTGCAGTATAGTAATGCCGACCGGCCCATCCGGCATAGTGCGCCAAATTGCCATGGCTTAACACGCACCCCTTTGGCTCGCCAGTAGATCCCGACGTGAATATGATGTAGGCGGCATCCTCAAAGCATGGTTTCGCCATTGCTAGTTGTGTGAACTCCTCAGAACCAGGCCGAAGCAATGGTAAGCTTTGAACAAAATAAGCATCCACTGATACCACTGGACACGTTAGTAATTCAGTTATTGACTGCTTTAAATTTGATGAGGTCAATAGAATCAGAGGCGAAGATTCTTGAATGACCGAGGATAAACGCTCAGCGGGCCAATCCTGTTCAAGAGGAATCCATGCCGCCCCAGTTTTCATAATACCGAGCAATACTGGCACCACCAATTCAGAGCGTTCTAAACAAACCGCGACTCGCTGGCCATTACAATCACCATACCGTTGGATTAACCAAACCGCTATTCGGTCTGAGATATCACTTAACTCGAGATAGCTTAACTCTACTGTGGAAAGTGCTTGTGTGAGTGGTGCGCTTAACTGAGTCTCATCTAGCAAATAACGAATAGCAATTGCATCCGGGAATAGTTCACAGTTCTGTGCAATGACATCAAGCAGGGTTTGATTAGATCGGCTGTCTGTCGGGGCATCTGTCGGGGCATTGTTAAACTCAGTGTGCAGCTGATTTTTTTCAACTGGTGACAATACGCAAAACTGGTCGACTGTCTTCTCTTTGTTAGCACTACACCACTCTAAGCCGCGTCTATAGCTATCAAGATAATTTTGGATTGCAGCTGAGTCGAAGGCATCAGCATTCCAGGTAACTCTAATCTCTAATACATCACCAGGAATAATAATGAGATTGAAATCATAGTGCGTAATATCATGAGCCTTTACATCAGAAAACTGCAGATCATCGTCAGCGGCATGAGAGTCTTCGTCGCCAGTCCCTAAAGGGTAGTTCTCAAAAATTAGAAGATGGTCGAAGAGTTCACGGCCCAATCCACTAACTTGTTGAATATCCGCAAGGGGCAGGTATTGATAGTCGAAGCTTGCAACCGTATTGTTTTGAACCTCCGTTATCAACTCAAGGATCGTTTTATCATTAGACGGCACTGCACGAACCGGAATCGCATTAATAAACAGACCTACAATATCTTCAATTCCAGATAGCCGAGACTGTCTACCCGACACAACTGTGCCAAAGGCGACATCTCTTTCCCCGGTCAACCGAGAGAGAACTAAGCCCCAAACTGCCTGAAAGACATTATTAACTGTTGTGCCCTGCTGTGAGGCCATACTCGCTAATGATGCCGATAGCTCAGCGCCAAGAGAGATTGTCATCTCTCCGATAACATAGTCTGCGGGCTTTGGATTGCGCCAAGGAAGTTCAACAACTTCCTCATAGCCACTCAAGTAATTTTGCCAATAATTTTTGGCTAATTGAGGGTTCTGAGCTTTTAACCACTTGATATAGTTTTTCCACGGAACCGCTGGAGCTAATGACTTCTTCGCAATACCCTCACGGTAGAGTTGCCGATACATCACGGTCAGGTCTTCTATAATAAGCCCCATACTCCAAGCATCGATAAGGAGGTGAGGAAAACACCAAACAAAACGAAATTCATTTTCTGTTACTTGATACAAAGACAATCGCATCAGAGCGTCTCTTTGCAAATCAAAACCTTTTGCCAAATCCACTGTTAGATATTGTTCAATTATACTGCCCTTCTCAATTGAAATATCACAGTCGCCCTTACCATCATCAGCGTCACTGGCATTCAATTCTTCGCGTAAATCTACAAATTGACACTCCGGTTCCCGTGCCTTCAATACCACCTGTACCGGCTTTTCAATACCTTCATGCATAAACGCACTGCGCAAAATAGTGTGGCGCTGGCAAAGCAAGCGCCAGGCTGCAAAAAAGTGAGCGACGTGGACCTGTCCTGTTAGCTTACAGTCCATTTGAACATGATAGGCACCAGAGTTGGCCTGCATTAACATCTCGTAAAGCATTCCTTCCTGCATTGGGGACAGCCCAAAGATGTCTTCTATATCAGACTTTTTGATAGGCTTCTCTTCTTGAGATATTTCGGATTTATCGCTCATAGATTATTAAGAACACTATCAAAATCGTCTTCGTCCAAATCAGCAAACTCAAAATCACTGACAGTGTTTTCACTAGACTCTTTTTCTAAACAGTGGTTCAAAATCTCGCCTAGGCTGACCTCAACATGATTTAGCAGCGACTGCATATTGACCGCATCAAATAACTCCACCTGATAAGACAATGAGATTACCAACTGCTTATTGTTTATGATTGCATTGAAATCGACTGCATGCGGCATCGTTAAATCTGGATCAATATTGGTCGATGCGTTCTCTCCAAAGGTAAAAAACCCAGCATCAGGTACATCATCAAATTGATCGAATTGACCCAAATAATTGAAACTGATTAGCGGGGGTGGTTTAACTATTTCTCTCCCTGCCAACGGATACTGTTGAATAATCCCATAGCTCAAACCTTTATTAGGAATTTTCCGAATTGATTCCTTGGTGCTTTTTATCAAAACGGCAAACGATTGATCTAGTGACAATGACTTATCGTCGAAAAAATATAATTGGTGAGGATACAAACACGTAAACCAACCAATAGTGCTGTCAATCATAGGTGAATCACTTAGAGATTCTCTACCATGTCCTTCCAGAGTAATCATGACTGACTGAAGTTCTTGCCATCGGTATAGGGCTAAAGAAAATGCCGCCAGCAACAGGTCTTGTACATCCGTGTGATAGGCCCTACCTGATTCTAAGACTAGTTGTTGGGTTTTAGTTGTATTGAGCTGAATAGCAATTGTCTGTTCGCCACCATGACTACCAGCAATTTCTTTTCTCGAAGTAGCTTCTGACTTTTCCTCCGCCATCTTGG
This sequence comes from Glaciecola sp., assembly GCA_047628735.1. Classification (GTDB taxonomy): domain Bacteria; phylum Pseudomonadota; class Gammaproteobacteria; order Pseudomonadales; family Pseudohongiellaceae; genus UBA9145. The sequence goes on along the minus strand of JBLHVT010000005.1, from coordinate 14,794 downwards.
CTTTGCTAGTAAGAACGTAATCTGCAAAATCATCACGCTGATCTATGCTATTCCAGTAATCGCAAGCAGCCTCGATATCATCGCTTTGACTAAAATGGTAAAGCCACTCAGTCCAGTCTCTATAAGAATCAGAGCGGTGAATTACTGGCAACTCTTCGCCATGAGTAGCTAAGCTTGTGTAAAGCGCTTCGAGCTCTTCAAGCAGCAAGCGCCATGAGACACCGTCTACAACCAAGTGATGAGTTACTACAAACACACGATCCTCGATATCTGAGCGGATAAGCAGAACCTTGAATAGCGGCCCCGACTGAAGGTTGATACTAGCTTGGAGCCGGTTCATCTCGACGAGCGCAACTTCAGCGCTGTCCTTTTCGATTTCCACTACATCAAGGGCCACCGGAAAGTCGATAGGCTGGCATACCTGTTGGTAAGAGCCATCTGGCTGAGATAGATACTGCATACGCAATGAATCGTGCAAAGTCTGCAAATGCTCGATTACTGCGGTCAATACATCAATATCAATCCGATCCTTACAGACAAGTAAAACAGACTGATTAAAATGTGAAATAGGCCCCTGAAAATGTTCAAAGAACCAAGCTTGGATCGGCGACAAACGTACCAAACCGGTGACGGGACCTTTATTTACTTTTTCCTTGTCCGCGATTAGATACGGAGCAACTGCTATTATAGTAGGCTCTTCATATAGACGTCTTGCTTCCAAAGTGAAGCCTTTTTTTCGCAGTCGACTAATTACTTGAATAACTTTGATAGAGTCACCACCGAGCTCGAAGAAGTTATCTGTTATTCCTATCTCGCTAAAACCAAGCACCGTTTTCCAGATGCCAAGTAGCAGCGACTCACTGGCGCTCTTAGCCGTCACGAGTTCATTGACGCGCCGAGAGAGAATAAATTCTGGTTTAGGCAGTTTTTCCCGATCGATTTTGCCGGTAGATTTCATCGGCATTGTATCTAGTATTCCCCAGGCTGCTGGTAACATATAGGCAGGTAGGCTTAACGCAATCTCATCATTAATCTGTTGTAAATCTATTTGCATTGATTCACTTCGCTGCTCGTTGTTATCCGACATCCAGACGATCCAAGCGACAAGTTCCCATGTACCAGCAGTCGTCTGCCTGGCTTTAACCGCGGCTTCTGCAACACTAGAAAGCGCTTTCAAATGCAGTTCCAACTCTTCTGGCTCAACCCGAAACCCTCGAATCTTCACCTGATTATCGATGCGCCCTGTATACTGAACCGCACCGTCTTCCAACCAAACCGCCGTATCGCCTGTCCGATACAGCCTTGTTGGCGTTTCACTATTTTGCTCAAGAATAGGAGCGAGGCTAGCTGGCCGCTCTATAAAGCTATCTCTTGTCAAATCGTCTCTGCGTAAGTAGCCTCTCGCCAATCCACCGCCACCCAAATAGATCTCTCCAGGAACACCAATTGGACAAAGCTGCAGTTGCTGATCAAGTATATAAAGTGTGCTGCCAGTAACCGGATAGCCAATCGGAACATCACCTAGTTGCATTTGAGTTACGCAATAGTATGTAGAAAAAGTTGTGTTCTCGGTAGGACCATATACATGCAATAACTCAACATCGGGGCAAGCCTGCTGCACACTATTGACATGGGAGAGCGAGACTTTCTCGCCGCCAGTCATTAACACTCGAAGAGTCGAAAAAAGAGACGCATCGAAGGCAGAAAGTTGATTGAATAAACTGGTTGTCAGAAAAGTAATGCTGATACTTTGAACATACAAACTATTAGCAAACGTAGCTGGATCTAACAATTCATTCCTACTGGGCATATACAATGACGCCCCATTTAAAATAGCTCCCCATATCTCAAAGGTAGAAGCATCGAAAGCCAGCGAACCAGCTTGAAGAATCCTGTCTTGGGGGGTTATATCGATAAAGTTTGTATTTTTGACGAGGTCAACAATAGAGCCCCCCTCAATCAAAACTCCTTTTGGCTGGCCTGTTGATCCCGAGGTATAAATAATATACGCCAGTCGCTGCGGACTATAATATTGTTGAATTGATAAGCTTGGCATCTCGGACGCAATCTCGGAGATTGATGCCCATTCACTATCAACAGCACAGATAAGCCCCCTATAATTGCTAGGCACTAGCTCGCGCTGCGAAAATTCAGTTAGCACTATCGTGCTATCGGAGTCATCCAATATAAATGACAACCGAGATTCTGGAAATGTTGAATCGAGGGGTACATAGGTAAGGCCTGCTCGCAAGACAGCAAGGACGGAAACAACCATTCGAGGGTGGCGGGTAAACAGTAAAGCCACTGTTTTTTCCGGCGTCTCTGAGCTAGATTGATCGTTATCGGTGAAAACCATTTTCATTAGCCAGGCCGCTAATACTGCGGACTGCTCATCAAGCTGCTGGTAACTAAGACTGTCTGTATGGGACTGAACCGCGATACCCTGAGGGTTGATTTTTACTTGCTGTAAAAATATCTCGACTGGGCCAAGGGATGATGGTGACTCGTCAAGTCTCGAGTAGACTAAATCAGCTTCGGTAATTTTCGAGGGTTCTTTACTAAAACCATTCTTTATTTCTTCGATCTCTAAATCCGTTAACAGTCGCAAATCACTGATAGATTGGCCTAAATTGTTCAGGCCCGACTCTAATGCTTGAGTAAAATGCCCCGCCATTCGCTCAATGCGACTTCTATCAAACAATGCTGTACTAAACTCAATACCTCCCTTGATGGCCCCTTCTACCGAATCAGTAAAGTAAAAGCTTAGATCAAATCGTGAAACAGGTTGAGAAACCACAAACGGCTGAATGTCGATAGACTGCGATAGATAGGATGCTTGTTCGCGAGATAGAGACGCACTGGGCAGCATGGAAACCGCCACATCAAATAACGGTGATCGGCTAATATCTCGTGGGATTGCTAGATCTTCTACCAATTCATCAAAAGGATAATCTCGGTGCTCTAACGCCTCAAGCAATGTATGACCAACTTTGCAAAGCAATCCCTGCCAGCAATCATTACTTTCGACCTGGTCTCTCAACACCAACATATTTGCATAAAAGCCAATCTGCTCAGAAAGATTTAAATCAGATCGCCCCGCCTCAGCACTCCCAACAATAATATCTTTCTGACCGCTGTATCTGTGCAATAGCACTTTGACCGCCGTTAACAAAACAGCGTAAACGCTTTGTTGCTCATTTAATGCAGTCCGGCGAATCAGTTTAGAGAGTGTTTCGGGCAATTCAAAGTGTACGATATCACCAGAAAATTCCTGAATACTAGGCCGGGACCTATCACTGGGCAATGTCAGCGGTAGAATGTCTTCAACAAACTGTTGACGCCACCAAACCTTGTGCCCATCAAATTTCCCCGCTTCACTAAGCCGATTAATCCAACAAGCGTAATCGTAATACTGTAATTCCAACTTATTAAGCGATGAAGAACGCTCCTGGCAAAAATCCTCATAGCAAGACATCAAGTCAGTAACCAAGACAGATTGTGACCAACCGTCACTAATTAAGTGATGAAGATTAATTGAGAATACGTGTCGCTGGCGATCTAACTTGTATAGTTTAAATCGATAAAGTGGTCCGGCTGAAAGATCGAATGGCGCAACTGCATCCTCTTGACAAAAGAGGCGAACTTGCTTTTCTGCCTCAACACAGCTGGCTAAATCAATAGCGTCCAAATTACTGCTGTCAACAAACGGCCTAATTTTCTGCCCGCCAGTGGCATTTTCTGAAACGAATACAGTTCTCAATACTGAATGCCGTTGAATCACCTTATTAACTGCCTGTTCTAACGCCACGGCATTGAGGTCACCAATCAAAACATTCGCGCCATAAATATTATAAACACCACTTGCCAAACCCAATTCTTCCAAGGCCCACAATCGACGTTGAGTAGGAGAAAGTGGCATAACCTCACTTTCGCCTGGCTCCGAATCAAGCATAGGAATATGGGATACTGATTGCATTACCGCTGAGGAAGGAGGTGCAGTACGAATTAACTCACACTGCTGTTCGATTGTTGGTGCTGAAAAAATATTCCGCAAATTGAAGGTCTTTTGGTACTCTCGCTCAATCAATAGAGACAATTGAACAGCTTTCAAGCTTTGTCCACCAATATCGAAAAAATTATCAGTCGCCGATCCAACGTTATGTCCCAGCACTTGACTCCATAGTTTGGCTAGAACACCGTGCTCTTTAGTCAATGCTCTAGTTAGCCCATCAGATAGCGCAGTTGTTGGGTAGCCGGGAATAGGTAACGCAGCAGTATCAATCTTTCCGTTACTAGTAAGAGGCAATTCCTCAAGCATGACAATAAAAGTAGGCACCATATAGACTGGCAACTGCTCGCCCAAGTAAGTTCTCAATAGCCCCTCAGTAAACTGCTTATTCGCAGGCACTATATAAGCTACCAGATCGGTAGAATCTGCAGTACCTTTTGTTTCTCCTATTTGTGAATTAACGGTTACAAATGACTTTTCTACTTCGCTAAATTGGTTTAACTGTGCCTCAATCTCACCAAGCTCAATCCGAAACCCCCGAACCTGAACTTGATTGTCATTTCGACCGAGAAAGACTATTGAGCCATCTTCCAAACGAGATCCGACATCGCCTGAACGATAAAGTAGCTGTGTAATCTCTTCAACACCAATAAGTCCGGATGCCACCGCCATGGGGACAAACCGTGATGAGGTCAATGTAGGCTGGTTAATATAACCCTGACAAACACCCGAGCCGCCGATCCAAATTTCACCAGAGATTCCTATAGGCTGTTGTTGCCGAAATTCGTCAAATATATAGACCTGAGTTTCCGGCAGAGGCCCACCGATTATACTCAGTCCATTGTCAGCCATAATTTCTGCATCAGTTAAAGCATGATAGGTAGAAAGTACAGTTGCTTCGGTCGGACCATATCCGTTGATAATTTGAACTTTATCATTTGGATAAAAACTGATCCACGGTTGCAATGATGCAAACGACAGACGTTCTCCGCCAAGTATCACCATCCGCAAATGTTCATCAAGACCGTGATCAGCGACTGTCATTTCGACTAATACTAGATTCGTAAAAGCAGCTGGCGTCTGAGTTAAGATCGTCACTTGATGTTTACAGAGAAGTTTTCTAAACGCTGACGTATCGACAACATCCTCCCGGTCAGCAACGACAACCCTACCACCGACGAGAAGCGCGCCATACATTTCCAAGACAGAAAAATCAAACGAAAAACTGTGGGAAACAAGCCAGACATCTGTTTCACTGAAGTTAAAGATATTCTTATCATTAACAATAAAGCGAACGACGTTACAATGACTTACCTTACACCCTTTCGGCTGCCCTGTTGAGCCAGATGTATAAATTACATATGCAGTTTGGTTGGGGTCACACTCTCTTTCAACAAACTCTTCTTTAACCGACGATCCACTATTTATTGACTGACCACTAGGTGCTATAGCAAGGAAAAACTTGCGCCCAGGAGAATGCATAAACTCTGGGATATCGTCTGCAATAATTAACCTGCAGTGACTGCTCTGAAGAATGTAGTCCGCACGCTTCTCTGGATAACTAGGGTCGAGCGGGACATAACATCCTCCTGCCTTTAAGACTCCGAGGAAGCTTATGATAACCTTATGACTTTTTTCCAAATAGACTACAACCGGTTCGGCAAGTCCAATCTCACCCTGAGTGATCAGCATTGTGGCGAGGCGAGACGCAGCCTCATCAATTTCTTGGTAGGTCATTTGTATGTCGCGATAGATAACCGCGACAGTGTTCGGATTCTTCAATACCTGAGCCGACCACAAATCCACTAGTGAAAAGTTTTTAGGATAGTCGGCAGCAGTTTGGTTGTACGACAGCAATGCCTGACTTTCTGCTTCGGTCAATAGCGAGAGTTCACGTAGAGGAGTTTCAGGTTGCCGAATTATACTATGCATCAATTGCACGAGATGACCTGCCAATCGTTCGATGCGTTGGCGCTTAAAAAGTGATGTGCGAAAGTTTATGGACGCACGAAGACCCTCTTCTGTTTCGGTAAAGTTAAAAGAAAGATCATATTTCGCAACGGGTAGCGCACAACTGTAAGGGGATATTCTTGGCGTGGTCTTCTGCAAACCGATACTTCGCTTTCCTACTGGCAGCGATATCAAGCGGTCATCTACCGACTGACTTTCCAGCGATATCAGCACATCAAAGACCGGGTGCCGGTCTAGTTCTCGCGGTACTGATAAGTCTTCAACCAATTGATCAAATGGGTATTCTTGATGCTCTAATGCGCCGGAGATCGTCTCTTTGATCTGATCCAGAAAAACCAAAAAGCTTTCGTGCGGTGAAAGAATATCCCTTAGCGCAAGCATATTGACATAATTACCCACTTGGTTTTCCAAGTCTGGATGAGTACGCCCTAGAACCGGCGAGCCGATAGTTATATCTGTTTCACCGCTGTAGCGAAACAGTAATACCTTGACCAAGGCCGTAAGAATCATAAACTGACTTTGACCAGCTCGCACCGCGAGAGCGGCAAGTGCGCTATTCAATTCCAGTGGCCAATTGAATTCTACGCTGTCACCTTGATAATCCATTTCATCGGGTCTTGGATAGTCAGCAGGAAGATTCAGCGAGCCTGGCGGGGCAGATATTTTAGCCAGCCAATAACCTCTGAGCTGTTGCAAAGACTGATCCGCGAAACGTCGGTTTTGCCAATGAGCGTAGTCACGATATTGAATAGCGAGATCCTTCAGCGCAAATTCACTTTGACCACTATGGCTGTGATAAAGCATCAATAGCTCTTGAAGAATAATACGTAAGGACCATTCATCACAGATAATATGATGAAGCGACAACACCAACGTGTGCTCCTGATTTTTTTTACCGCCTTCAAGGTCTTCATCAGCTTTCACTAAAAGCACTTTAAACAGTGGGCCATGCACCAGATCAAAAGGCTGGCCAGTAAAATCCGTTACTACACCAGTCAAATCCTGCTCACCTTGCAATGCAATGAAAGCTAGGCTGTCATCTAGATCGCTATAGCCAACAACCCGCTGCATTGTGCTGCCATCGTTCTGGGCGGGAAAGACGGTCCGTAAACTTTCGTGCCGCTTAATTATCTGTGTTAGAGCTAGCTGCAGAGACGTGATATCCAGCGGGCCTGATAAAGTTATGCCCGTTGACACATTATAGGCTGCACCAGCATTCGCATTGGCAAGAGACAGATCTAGCTGGTGCATCAACCATAGTCGTTCTTGTGCACGAGATAACGGCCATAGAGACTCACCGTTTTCATCACTCGCCGCCGCCTTCGTAAGCGCTTCAATTGGAACTATAGACTCATGTCCTGTTACGTTCTCGATCAACTTGCTAATAGTGGGGTATTTAAAGATGTCCAGTAACTGGAGCGCCAACTCCGTTTCCTTTTGTAAACGAAAAACCAAACGAGTCGCTTTTAAACTATGTCCTCCAAGCTCGAAGAAATTATCATCAAGACCAACAGTTTCGACTTCAAGCACGCTCTGCCAGATATCAACTAGTACTTTTTCTAAAGGCGTATCTGCAGGTACATAAGGCACGCTCTGGGTAACAATAGCTATGCCCACTTCGCTGTCATGTTGTAACAGTTTTTTCCTATCTATTTTTCCATTCGCCGTTAAAGGAAACTCATCGAGCACTACAAATTGATCAGGCACCATGTACCCAGGTAGTACATCGCTTAGTCCAGCTTTGATAGAGAGTAATTTAGTACTATCGATCTGTAGCTGATCGCTTGTCGGTTGGATATACGCCACCAAATAATTCTGGCCATCACTGTCTCGTTGCGCACAAACAACAGCGGTACTGACAAGATCACTGTGCCCCAGTTGCGCTTCGATCTCTCCAAGCTCTATTCGATACCCGCGAACTTTAACTTGATTATCTAATCGCCCTAAAAAATCGAGTTGACCTTGCTCAGTGACGCAGACCAAATCACCGGTACGGTAATATCTGTGTTGTTGCAAACTGTGTAGTTGTAAACTGTGTAGTTGTAAACTGTGTAGTTGTAAGCTGTTTTCTTGCACCTGACTTTTTAGAGGTTGATTCTGAGGCAGCCTATAAAGAAAAAACTTATCCGCACTTAGATCAGGTCGATTAAGATAACCCCTCGCCAAGCCAGCCCCACCGATACAAAGCTCACCCGGAACACCTGGAGCAGATATTTTCCCCCAGCGGTCGAGCACCAAAAGAGTTGTATTTTCTATGGGGCTGCCTATGTGAACGATACCACCGTTAGACTGGGCAATTGAATCTGAGGTGATCCTAGCAACTAACGACCAGATAGTGGTTTCAGTCGGCCCGTACATATTCCACAGCTGATCACAGCGCGGAAGTAGTTCACCTGCCAACTGAGTAGATAAGGCTTCGCCCCCACACAGTACCTTCAACCGCGGACTCCCTTGCCAGCCCGCCGAAAGCATTAACTTCCAAGTTACAGGTGTCGCTTGCATGCAGGTCACTTGGTGTTGGCCTACAAGATCGATCAGCTTTTGACCATCAACAACATCACTGTCAGCTGCCAATACTATTTCAGCCCCCTGCAGTAAAGGTAAAAACAATTCCAATGCAGCGATATCAAAACAAATAGTGGTTACGGCTAAGAGCCGATCTTGTTGGCGCAGCCCAGGTTCCCGCGCCATACTGCTAAGGAAATTGGATAGCGCATGATGAGAAATCTCTACGCCTTTCGGAAGACCAGTTGAACCCGACGTATATATCACATAGGCTAAATTCTCATTATCCATAGCTCTTTCAAGCTTGCTAACATCAGTCCTACAAATACTTTCCCATTGAGAATCGATGCAAACAAAATTAGCGTCGCAGGCTTGTGCGATAACTTTAACTAACTCGGCCTCCGATAAAACGAGCTGTGCCCCACTGTCTTTGAGCATGTACGCGATTCGATCACTTGGATATCCAGGATCTATCGGAAGATAGGCCGCACCTGATTTCAAAACACCTAATAATGACACGATCATTCTTGTCGATCTTTCTACACAAAGTCCAACAAGGCATTGCGATAGCTCAATAGAATTATGTTGAAAATAGTTCTGTAAGTAAGCAGCTAGGCTATCTGACTGTTGGTCTAGTTGCTCATAAGTTAGCATTTCATTTGAGAATGTAATGGCCGTCTTGCGAGGATTTTTAGCAGCCTGTTCTCGAAAACTAGCAATGAAATTTCTATCTGATTCGAGATTTGAATCGGCATCAGAAGATGAATACAAGCCATTATTAACGTTGCCAGTTAATTGAGAAAGGAGTAAGCCCTCTTTCATTTCAGACAACACAGAAAACGTACTCAACGGCACGTCTGGCGACGCTACCATTCGTTTAGCCAAGTCACCAAACTGTTCACCCAGGCCCTTAATGCGTGAAGCTGAGAATAAATCAGTATTATATTCTATAGACAAATGTAATTCCGACGCTCTTTCTTCTAGGTGAAAGGTCAGATCGTATTTACTTGTCGTGGATGGCATTGGTAGAGGGCTAAGCCGCAAAGTAGATTCGCTATCACCCGTTGCGCCGGATTCTTGCAGAATAACCATAACGTCAAAAAGTGGAGAACGACTCAAGTCTCGATCCAAATCCAAATCATCCACAAGTAGATCAAAAGGATAAGCTTGATACTCATAAGCATTAATAAAATTATTCCGAACAACTTCAATAGCTTCAATAGCAGTGAGCGACATCGGCAGATCAGTCTTTAATGCCATCGTATTAATATACAGGCCAAGTTGATCATCCAAGTCCGACCTTTCTCTCCCAGACACAGGCATACCTACAACAATGCTTTCCTGTTGAGAATGACGCAATAGCAATGTCTGTGTCAGGGTAACTAGGGTCATATAGAAGCTAGCAGAACATCGACGGCTTAATTGATGTATCGCCTCGACTAAGCCTGCATCAAAAGAAAAAGAAATTTCAGCACCATTAAAGGATTGCACAGCCGGACGGGGGAAATCCGTATGGAGCTCTAATGTTGGAATACCTTCTGAAAACTGCTCTATCCAAAATTTTTGATGGGCAGCCATCGCCCCCGATTGAATTTGCCGGTTCTGCCAAGCGGCAAAATCACGGTATTGAAAACTCAAGTTTGGTAAAACTGAGTCGCCGTCTTGATCAATTTTATAATGAGCAATTAACTCCTGCATCATTAGCCTGACGCTCCAGCCATCAGTAACAATATGATGGAGTGTAACAAGCAGTAACTGTCGCTCAGAGGACTCCTTTGCAATCAGTACCTTAAACATCGGTCCTGCTTCCAAATCGAAAATGGTCCTTGTCTCTTTAGTTAAAAGGTTTTCAATCTCAGAGGGTGAAAGATCTTGTACGTCTCGCTCACTGAATATCGCATCCAAAAACTCAGTACTGAAACTGGTCACCCGCTGTTTTGGTTCACCCTCAATTAATGGGAAGACCGTACGAAGAATTTCATGGCGCTCAAGCAGGCAAGCAAGGCTTTTCTTAAATCGCGCAACATCAAACTTGCCCTCAATCACATAGGCTAAAGGCACGTTAAATAATGTGCCATCTTGCTCAATCTGAGCAAGCATCCAAATCCGTTGCTGAGCGTGACACAATGCATAATAGTCAGCGGCCTCAATAGGTAATATTGATTCTTGTTCGCTAAAAAAACGCAGAATATCGGCCTTGCTATCTCTGATTTGCGCTTTCAGTTCTGTTGTCATCGCCCCTTTAGGAGCGCGAAAATTCAACTGCCCATCAGAGGCACTAAGACGAATACCCACCTGTTCAAGTGTCGAAAATAGTTCATCCAAGCTCATTAAATCGTTCCTTCTTCTTCACCACAGTCATCAATAATATTGTCAGTATGCGCTGAGCTTGTCGGCTCAGTCTCCCCGCCGCGAGGTTGGCCACAAAGGTCTTCGACACCGAGAGCAAATTGTCTAAGCTGCGTTTTCTCGAATAACATTCTGAACGGGATCTTTATATTTTTATCTTTACTAATTCTTGCAATCAATTGCGTACCCACTAGAGAATCGCCATGAAGGTCAAAAAAGTCATCATTCGGCGTGACATGCTTAACCCCTAGTAACTCACACCAGACACTCGCAATATAACACTCCGTATCGCTGTGCCATGAAATAGCGGCCTTTTGCGCTGCGGATTGATCTGGGCTCGGGGTCAGATCGCTGGCTTGCGATTCGCGGTTCAGATTCGCTGATTTAGGGTTATCAACAGTAAACAGCCCTTCAAGCTGACGCAGGCGATCATCCAGCCCGCCCGCCGACACGACAACCTGTGAAACGCCAGACGCGAGAACTGTTTCAAAGGCTCTCTCAGATTCGCTTACTGTCATTTTGTAGCGATCAATACTGGTCTTAAATTCCGATTCCAACCCTGTAGTTTCTTCCGTTGGCCAGCCGTCCCAATTTGAGCTAATCCAGCGTACGCTATTTTTTTCTAGCCCATCATCGGTCTCGAATGGGTAATCGCTAACACAAGTTTTTTTCGCCTGCGCATATCCATCTAACCAACAACTGGCAGCTGAATAGGCGCCAATACCAATGCCACCGAGAGTGGCAGCATTGGATGATATAAGAAGACAAAAGGCAGGATTAAACCGCTTAGCGAGAGACTCTAGAGCCAACGTCCCCGAGATCTTAGGATAGAACACATCTTCAGTAACAGACTCGATAGACTCACCCAACAAGTTAAATATAAACTCACGCTGCGTAATACCCGCTGCATGAATAATGCCATCCAACTTACCAAATTTTGACTCGATCAATGTAGCCACACCCTCGATATCAGCGTCGCTGCCAACATCTGCAGACAAAGCAATGACTTCGGACCCTTTATCTTCCATTCGCTCTATTCGCTTAAGGATCCGCTGTCTTGTATCGATAGCAGCAGCTTTGTGGCCAATGATTAACGCGTAATCACCCTCTTGTTGATTGTCCGATTCTGGTGGTCCCTCATGCATTTGAGTTACACCAGTCGAAACGCAGTCCACGGATTCGAACCCCGAAGATAACAACTTATCGTTCCAATCACTTATTGAAAGTAAGGGTGAATGGCTTTCAACACGCTCGTCCGAATAATTCCACCAGCCTTTTGCCAGCCCCCAAATCATGGTAATCCAGCGTCTCTCCAATACCGCCTCTATCAGGGCAATTGATCCCCCATCTGCAAGCAGTAACTGCAGATTAGTAAGCGTAGTCTGAATATTCTCGGTAGCGTGGATGACATCTAACGCCAAAATTAAATCATACTCATCAGCACAAAAACCCTGGAGCAAGGGGTCTTTGCTGATGTCCAACGTTTTGAACTGACAAAAATCGAGTCCTAATGCTTTAGCCTTTTGTCGATTCTTTTCCGGAAACAATGGGCTCAGATCAGTAGCCGTATACTCGACTGAAAAATCTTTTAAAGCGGGTGCAACAATACCTGCCAATATCCCATCACCAACACCAACTTCGAGTATTCTTAATGGTTTTCCTTGTCTACATTTCGCCAATTCCACAATCTGCTTTGCAAGAAAATGCATTTGCGGCTCTCTAAGGCTATGGGCAAAAGTATTTTCTCCAGCATTAGCGAGTAATTCATCACTGCCTTCAGAGTAAAGAGTACTGATCGCCGGGACTTCGCCTTTTAGACCAACATAATAGCCTTCGACACAATGCTTCAGTAATTCTATTGTGCCTCGGAACTCATGCTGCTCTGCCAAAACGGCTCTATGTAAAGGCTCTAGAGCTGGCATGGAATCGGATGAAAGCAAAGCCCTGAATTGCCCTCCTTCTTGCCGTGACAGATAACCATCTTCAACAAGCACTTGGGCAAACCAGCCAATACAAGGTTCAAAGGCATCATCTAGGTTCAGTTGCTTTACCAAGCTCTCGAGATCGAACTGCTGGCCCTGCACAAACATAAACCCGCATTGCTGCCAAAAATGGAGAATATAAACGGCACAGAGCTTATTTAACTGGGTAACGAGCCTCGAATCCGAGCGCAATGGCGCGATAGATAACATTTTTACTATTTCAGTCAGCTGCTCAGTGCAATTTACCTGATTCAAAATAGCTTTAAACGCCGGCTCTGGGACAACAGGGGAAGTCAACTCTCCTACCGCAGATAGATCAATTTCCGAACGACCTAACAATAGCAATTTAGCTTGATAGTGTTCGGCCAAATAGTCTGCCAGTATCATTCCAACACCACCCAAGCCGCCGGTAATCAAATAAACGCCATTGCGCCTTAACGGGGAGTCGGTAATACCACCGCTTGGAAGCGTTTGGTACTGCTGTTTCCAAATGCAGCCATTGCGAATAGCTAAAGGAGTTGTGGGCAGTAAAGAATCAGCAGAACATGTCTGGGAATGCAAAAGCGCTTTCAATAACGAGATATTCCCCTGACGACTCCCACCCTCGTTAACATCGCTATCAATAAAACGGCATATCAAAAGGGGGTATTCTTGAGTAATGACTTTGGCTGTGCCCAAGGCCAAGGCACTGTTCACGTGACTATCTTCGTCACTGAGGACCTGGAAAAATACTGGGCTAACCAGCACTATCGATGCGTGTCTGTTTAGCTCGCTAAGCGTATTGGCAAGAGTAACTATATTAAAATAGTCTTCATAAGGATTTTCTACACTGTTCTTAAGCCAATAGACAACCTGTAATGGCAGCTCATCTGCACTTAGATCCATCTCTGTAATACAGGAATCTAGATCGGCGAGCCCGTCAATTTTTTCTACGCGACTATTTCCGTCATGTAACTTACCCTGCAGATAGTCAACCAGACCTCCTCTACTCTTATCACCGTTAATAAGAAGCCAGTTAGCCTCTGACCGGTGCACCTCTAGACCAACAACCTTGATCCAAGTTGGTGTTTGAAACCAATCATCAAATGGCAAACGCTCTTCATAACTAGCTTCAAGCGGGCCCGCAGCCAGACTAGTACTTTCGCGGCTCAGGTTTTTATAGGCAGGGCTGTCTATCCAATGACGCTGACGATCATAGACGTAGGTTGGAAGCTCTATCCGCTGGAACTGCTCAGATCTATCCACATAAAAAGTGTCCCAATCGAGATTGATACCCGCCGCCCATGCGATACCTAAACGATTCAGGAGATAGCCATCGATGTCTTCAGGGCTTGCGCCTAATCGTAATCCTTCTATTTTTACAGCTGGTTTAAGTTCTAAGCGACTCTGGTTCTCAATACTACTTACCATACGACTCAGTACTTTTCCGACACCTAACTCGATACAAACAAAGGAATTGTCGGTAAGGAATGTTTCTATCGAGGCAGCAAAACTTACGGTACTTCTTAAGTGCTCTTGCCAATAGCTTCCACTCGACAAATCTTCCGCCGTTATATAATCCCCAGTGAGATTTGACACATAAGGAATCGATATATCGTGTAACTTTAGCCCTCTCGAAACAGCGCCAAAGTCAGCTAATACCGAATCCATTAATTGGGAGTGAAAACCATGGGATGTATTAAGTTTAATACTTCCAGGAATCTTGTCAGCAATAATGGCTAAGGCCTCAGTTTCGCCAGACAAAACACATTGCGATAACGTGTTAACAGCTGCAAGTGAAACCTTGTCACTCAGAAAGTAAGCAATCTCGGCTTCCGGCAGCGGTACAGCCAACATCGACCCACTCGGTGCCGATTGCATCAGCTCAGCTCGTTTACAGACGAGCTCTATAGCGTCCTCTACTTTGAGTACCCCAGAAATACAGCTCGCAACATACTCGCCAATGGAATGGCCGATAAGCAGATCAGGGGTCACCCCT